>CAZWQT010000072.1:0-6173 GCA_964635945.1 uncultured Akkermansia sp.
TAAAAAGAACATGTCCTGCCCTCATGGCGCTTTTCCCACACCTGGGCCATCCGGATGGCCAGGCGCTGCTGTGCGGTCCGCAAATATATCGTGCTTTCCGCCCCGGAGGTTTCCACCAGATCCACCAAGGCCTCCCCCCGACCATCTCCCGGAGCTTCCCCCAAGCGCGCATCCTCGGGACGAAAACCAAGAAGGATTTCCTGCCCGGGCACGATTTTCGGATGAAACGCCGCTCCAGCTGGAAACTGGAGCCGAAGCGGGTCTGGCCCGCCGGGGCATGATTGCTCCCGGAATTCATCTGCCTGAAACGAGCCCCTCAGGATATTCATCGGCGGGCTTCCCAGAAACCGGGCCACAAAAACATTGGCCGGCTGCTGATAAACCTCCCGTGGAGTCCCCACCTGTTGGACCTGTCCGTGGTTCATCACCACAATCCGATCGGCCATCGTCATCGCCTCCACCTGGTCGTGGGTGACGTACACCATGGTCGCGCCAATCTGCCGGTGGAGCCGGGAGATTTCCGCCCGCATTTCCACCCTCATCTTGGCATCTAGGTTCGAAAGCGGTTCATCAAAAAGAAAGATCCGGGGCTGACGCACCAACGCCCTGCCCAGGGCCACCCGCTGCCTTTGCCCCCCGGATAACTGTTTCGGTTTGCGTGGCAGGAGGTTGTCGGGACTCCGAAGTCCCAAAGTTTGTGCGGAGTTTTCCACCCGCCGCTGAATCTCCTCTTTGGGTATCCCCTGAAGTTTCAGACCGAACGCCATGTTTTCAAACACGGTCATATGCGGATAGAGGGCGTAATTTTGGAAAACCATGGCGATATTGCGCTCGTGGGGAGCCACCCCCTGAACCTCCCGGTCACCAATCCGGATGGATCCTGAGCTCACCTCCTCCAACCCGGCAATCATCCGCAGAAGCGTGGTTTTTCCGCAGCCGGAGGGCCCCACCAAGACCAGAAACTCCCCTTCTCGGATTTCAAGCCGAAGCGGATGGACGGCAATCTTCCCGGGCTGATGACCCACGGATGGGTAGGTTTTGGAGACTCCTTCTAAAATCAATTCGGCCATTGGAAGGGACCTTAGCCTCTTTCCGACCGGGCAGAATCCCGATTACTCCTGCCCACTCCAAAAAACCTTGGAGGGGTCGGTCGGAATATCACCTTTCTTGACCATTTCGACATGCCCATCCGCAAATCCCACGTTCACGCCTAGAGTGGGGGAGTTTGTATCCTTGGAGGGGGGATGAGCGGCGGTCGGGGGTTGATCCACAGGATTCACGTTCGCAGCATAACCCCCATCCTTCCAGCAACCGTCCATAATCAACGAGAATTTTGAAAGGGCTGAAACCCGGACCTGCTTCATGCCAAAAGCACTCTGCGCACCCACCTGAGGATCCCTGGCTCCTGCATAATCGTTCATGCAGTAGGTGAGCCAATTGCCCGGGGCAGGTTTTCTCACCGAACAAGCACTCGGACAATAAAACATATTTTTCCCCTGATTTTCGCTGTACCCCGTAGGAGCCGGAATCAAACCGGCCTCAAAAAGAAAAGTGGGCCAACTTTTCCCCCGATAAACGATGCTGGGAAAATTTCCATCGTTTTGCTGGGCGTAAAGGAGAAGGGTCTGAGTCAGATTTTTTAGGTTGGACGTACAGGCAGATCGGCGGCCGGACTCCGTCGCTCTCTGGATCGCAGGCACCGAAAGCCCGGCCAGAAGCCCCACCACCGCAATCACCACCAGCAATTCCACCAAAGTGAAGGCAGAACGCGAAACCTTCATCCACCCTCCCCCACCTCCAGATAAACCAAATACGCCACGGGCTCCTCCGAAAACCCGGGAGCCGGGGCTTCCTTGCCGGTCCCCACATGGGTCATCGGCCACCGGACCCCTTTGTTTCCTCGCTGGGGAATGACATGGTGTCGCGGGACGGTCCCGTCCGCGACGGCGACTTCAAGATTCGGCACAACAAAAACACCGGGCGTATAGGTTTGGGTGGCCGTGTCCGGATACTTGAGCTCCTGCCGGGAGAGGTCGGGAAATTCCTCCGTGGAAATCCGGATCCATCCGGCAAAACGGCCCTTCGAGTCTGGCTGGAACCAAACGGAAAGCGGACCGTTCTTTGCCCCATGGATCTTGAGCTCGCGAGTGTCCTTTTTACCCTTCTCGGAAAACTTCCCGAAAACAGAGGCGAAAGCAGTCACCCCCTGCCCCAACTCCATCCGTTTTTCCTCTCCCTCAGACGCGCCCGTGAGAAATTTCAGAACCACCCGATCCCTCGGGGCCGTCGTGTACACATTACCCGCCCCGTCCTTGGCACTGAACTGGGGGTAGTCGAACCCCTCGACAAGAAGGGATACCTTGCCCGCAGGGTCCACAATCCGAAAGGAAGCGGAGCTGCCGTGATCCTGCTCGTCCGATTCTGAAAAAACCGCCAGACGATCCGGTCCCAAAATGGAAAGCCCCCGTGCCCGCCAAATTGGAATGATCTGCTGCGCATGTCTTTTCCCCTCGTCCAACAAGGATAGTTGCCCCTGTTGTATCGGTGTCCCATCCGCTGTACCCCTGCCATATTGGGTGAAATAGATTTTCTTCCCGTCAGAAACCACCGCCTGGGGAGCGGTAATTCCCTCCGCCAAAGTCTCCAACTCCCGGGACTTGAGATCGAGGCGGACAATCCTGTCCTCCCCTTCCAAGGCAACAAGCAGGGCGCCCCGATCCTCATAAAAAAGTTGGCGTGGCCGGGTCATGCCCCGGAACACGGTTTCGGGGTTTGTGTCAGGCATCCAGCGATGAATCGCGGCGTCTTTTTGATCCCCATCGGTGGCGTAAAATATTTCCCCCTTCCCCGTGGTGATCCCATACAGCGCCGGGATTCCCGTCAGCACAGGTTCAGGCTTTCCATTCCGAAGTCGGAAAATGCTTTGGGCGTTAAAATCCGTGTAATAGATGTCCCCCGCAAACAGCGTGAGGCCAAAGGAGTAACCACAGGGACCTGCAATTTGAACCCGGTCAAAGCCTTTGGGGAATTTCTCCGGGAGCTCTGCCTGGAGGATGGCACTGCCCCAAACAACCAGCCCGATGGCCAGAAGCCGTTTCCGGATCATGCGTGCCCCCAGGGAAAAGAGACCCACTCGACGTCGGTCACGGCGGCAAACGCATCAATAAAACCCTCCACCGGAGGAACGCTGAAAAGGAAATGGAGCCGAACCTCCTTCATGGAAGACAGTCTGACCACTTTGATAAGAACTTCATTCCACCCTTTTGCCAAGTGGACCTCTCCGTGCAACTCCCCCTCGTCGGTTCCCCAAAAAGAGGGCCGAAAACGCCTTTTTTTGGAGGAAGTCATGATTCTTTTGCCATTCAGCCAAAGGGAGGCCGGTCCCACGGGGTTCAAATGAAACCAGACCTTTCGTTCCTCGGGGGAATGAAGGAAACCCTGGAAGTAGAGCACCCCGGGCCGGGTCAGATACCGTTCGGGGTGAAGATCAAAACCCTCGGAAGCCACGACCGTGCCAAGACCCGTCCGGCTATTCCGGGTGTAAGAACGGCCCCGCAATTTTTCCGGGGCACCCGCCCAATCGATCCATTTGGCCTCATTTTTCTCCGCCGGAACCGTGGGTTTGGAAACGCGCCAAAGGGGAGCCCCCACCAAGGCGATGGGATGAAGACCCTGGAACGGCCGCTTGTCATCTTCCCAGCCAAACCAGCAGACATTCCGGTTGCCCAACGCGGCTTGCTTCCCCACCAGGAGGGTCAGGGATTGCCGGATCGCCCCATGGGCCGGGATGGTTTCCTTCAGACCGGAACATTCCACTTTCCATCCCGCCGGTGCCACCACCCGCAACCTTCCTTGCAGGGCAACCGGGTTGGGGTTTTTGATTTCCAAGGTTAATTTTTTCTTTTTCCCCCGCATAATTTGGGGGTCGTCCTCGTAATCCACCGAGGCCACCAAGTCTCCCTGCGCAAAACTGACCCGCGTGGGGGAGAGTCCGGCCGCCAGATCACGGGGAGCCATCATCGATTCCAACGAGGTCGACGGTGCCCCGTACCGGGCCAAAACCTGCCGATAAATCCGGATCGTCCGGTCCGTAAGATCCTCGATCGTTTCCGGGATAGGATTCGGTCCTTCCCGTAAAAAGCGAAGCCCACGATTCAGCTCCCAGTCGTTGATGGCGATCTTGCTGCCAAGCGGAGCCGTCCACTTTTTGGGCAGGGCCTTTGCCCCGTCCAGAATTCCCAGGATCGAACCAAGGGTGGCCCCGGTGCAATCCGTGTCGTAACCGCAGTTCACCGCCTTGCAGAGGGCATCCCCGAAATCCTTGCCGTAAAGCCAGCCCACGACCTGGAAGCCGATGTTGGGAGGTGAGTATTGGGCGTTGATGTGCGGCTGAGGGCCGAGGATTCGTTTCCGGGCCTCCTTCCAGTCCCGCCCCGCCCGGTGGGACTCCATCGCCTCCTCAACCGCCTTGCGGGTCAGGGAGTTTTTTGGCAGGTAGGAAAGTCCGATTTGGAGAAGCTTGTCGCGATCCTTGATGGTGAAAGCCGCCGCCTGAATGGTGACATTGAACAACTCCCCGTACACGCTCTCCCCTCCCGCATGGTCGACCACGGCATCCCGCAGGGCAAACTGCGCGGCCAGTCGCGGGTTTCCCGCAGCCACACAGGCCCAGATTTCCGACCGGATCGGGCATCCCATGCAGTCCCGAAAATGGTTGTTGTAGTACCCCGAGATGGGGGGACGCAAACCGAGAGCCAGATTCCGTTTGTGCATCCCGTACTCGTCGGGATTGTAAAAAACATGGTTCAGCCAATACCGGGCGAGGTCATGTTCGGTGAAATCCAATCCCACTTCCTCCAGAATTTTCAGCCAGATCAGCTGGATTTCGAGGTCGTCGTTCGGCAGACCCCCTTCCTGGATTTTTGGATACCATTTGACGTCGAAAGGCTCGGACTTCCCGTAGGCGATCTCCAGCGGAGCCCCCAGCGTTCCCCCACAATTTTTTCCAATCCAACACCCTAAAATGGACTCGTGGATCTTTTCCTCCGGAGGAGCCGTTTTTACATGAAACATTTCATATAAATACGGGTTTTCGCCCCTGTCGCAAGACTTAATTGGAGAATCCTGAACCGGCCGGCCCCTCCCGGCCGGCCTACTCTTTAACCGCCCCGGCCGTCAGGCCCTGCACAAAATACCGGGTCCCGAGAAAAAAAAGGGCCGCCAAGGGAAGAATGCTCAGCACGTAGGCTGCATAGACCAAGCCGAGGTCACCCGCGGTGTCGGTGTCATTCAGAAAATACAGGCCCGAGGAGATGACATGAAGAGACGGATCGGAATTCACCAGATACGGCCAAAGAAAGTTGTTCCATGATCCCAGGAAAGTCATCAACCCCAGAACCGTGCAGGCCGGCACCAGGTGAGGCCGAAGCACCTGCCACAGGCAAAACCAAGGGCCGGCTCCGTCCATTTGGGCCGCCTCCACCAAGTCGCGGGGAAAGGTGGCCATGGCGCCGCCGAGGAGAAAGAAGCCAAAGACCATCCCGCCGACGGTGTAGGGAAGAATCAGGGCCAGGTAGCTGTTGAGCAGGCCCAACTCCTTGACCACAAGGTAGGTGGGGATAATCAGCAAAGCCCCGGGCACGAGCAGGGCCAAGCCGAAGGGAATCTCCAGCCAAACTTTGCCCGGGAAGGTGCCCATGCGGAAAACAAAGGCCAGGAGCAGGGAAATCCCCACGGTCAAAAGCGAGCTGACGAGACAGACCGCCACCGTGTTGAGCAGGTAAGGCGCCAGCTCGTGAAAGGCCCGTTGGTAGTTCAAGGCTGCCGGGGCCATCCACCCCTCACCCGCCCCGGCCAAAAAAATCGCAAACGGGCGCCGGTAGATTTCCGCCGTGGTCCGCAGGGAGTTGTTCAGCACGAGCACCAAGGGAGCCAGGCTGGCCGTCACCAGCAACCCCAACACGAGATGTTTCCAGATTTTATCCCGCATGGCTGCGAGCCTCCCAACGCCGGGTGAGATAAACCAACGCCAAAATCACCAGAAACAGCATCAACCCGATCACGCAGGCGTAACCGAAGCGCCCATACACAAACGCCTGCAAATACATCAGGAATCCCGGAAGGGAGGTGCTGAAACCGGGCCCACCCTTGGTCAAAATCAGGACATTCTCATA
>CAZWQT010000073.1:0-6120 GCA_964635945.1 uncultured Akkermansia sp.
GCGATCCGCTCCACACCCAACCCAAACGCGTACCCCGTGTGCTTCTCCGGATCGATCCCCACCCCGCGCAACACCTTGGGGTGCACCAATCCGCAACCGGCGATCTCCAGCCATTCCCTGCCCCGGAAGGTCCGCCCTGGAATGGAAACATCCACCTCGAAACTGGGCTCGGTGAACGGGAAGTAGTGCGGCCGCAACCGGATCTTCGTTCCCGTCCCGAAAAGTTCCCGGAAGAAAAACTCCAGCGCCCCCTTGAGATGCGGCAGGGCAATCCCCTCCCCCACGCAGAGCCCCTCCACCTGGTGAAAGAAGAGCCCGTGGGTGGCGTCCACCTCGTCCCGGCGATAGCAGCGGCCCGGCGCGATCACCTTGATCGGTGGCTTCCTCGTCTCCAGCACCCGGATCTGCACCGGGGAAGTCTGGGTCCGCAGCAGCCAGCGACCGTGCGGTCCCGGGGGCAGATCGAGATAGAAAGTGTCCGCCTCGTCCCGCGCCGGGTGATCCGCCGGGGTATTCAGGGCGTCGAAGTTATGATGCTCGGTCTCAATCTCCGGCCCGTCGGCTAAAGAAAAACCCAGCCGCCGGAAGATGTCCACGATCCGGTCCAACGTCTGGGTCAGCACATGCACCGCGCCTGAGGGATACGGCCGGCCCGGTAAGGTGGGATCGAATTCCCCCGGGGCGGAGGCGACCGCGGCTCCTTCCCCGCCCTTTTCTTCCCAAGCCTGCTCCAGCGCCTGGCGAAGTTCGTTCACGGATTTGCCGTAGGCCGGACGATCCGCGGCTGGCACCGATTTCAAACCCTCCAGAAGCTTCTGCACCTCTCCCTGCCGGCCGAGGTAGCGGTTTCGCCATGCCTGCTTGGCGGCCGGTTCGCCGGCGGCGGCGAGTTCAGCGAGCGCCCGCGCGCGGATCCCCGCGACGTCGGGGGTGGTAGGTTGGGACACGGCCGGTCCCTGCGGGTTAACCGCGGACGGCTTGGACCACGGCGGAGAACGCCGAAGGTTCGTTGGCAGCCAAGTCAGCCAGAACCTTGCGATCCAGCTGCACCCCGGCCTTGCGGAGGGAACCGGCAAAGGCGCTGTAGGTCAGGCCTTGGGACCGGAGGGCCGCGCTGAGCCGGCCGATCCAGAGGTTGCGGAAGTTGCGCTTCTTGGCCTTGCGGTCGCGATAAGACCAGTACATGGCCTTCATCCGCGCATCCTTGGCGTAACGGAAGAGCTTGCTGCGCCGGCCGCGGTAACCAGCGGCGGCGGTTACGACGCGCTTGCGACGTTCACGGGAGGCGGGGGCATTGGTGGCGCGGGGCATGGCGGTTTACCTTTTAGCGGAAGGGAAGATTTTCAGTGATCCGGGCGACGTCGGTCTCCGCCAAAACCGCCACCTTGCCCAAACGGCGCATCCGCTTGCGGTTCTTGCTGCCGGCCAAATGGCGGCGGCCGGGTTTAAAGAACATCACCTTGCCCCCCGCGGAGACCTTAAAGCGTTTGGCCACGGCCTTGCGCGTTTTTCGTCGGGCGATCGAACGAGGCATGGTCGGGTCTCCTGTTATGAGGGGGTGGGGCTGGCATCTGTCACGGAAGCGTCCTGAGACTCCTCAGGGGCGCCGTTTTCGCCTTCCTCCTCCTCGTAAGCCCCCTCGGCTTCCTCGGTGGTCCAGCGCCGGACCCGCTTTTTGACGGGGAGAGGAGTTAACATCATTGTGATGTTTTTGCCAATCAATTTCGGGTCGGCGTCAGCCGCCCCCACCTGCTTCAGATCGCCGCGGATGGTCTTGACCAGATCCTGCCCGAGGCTCTGGTGCTGCATTTCCCGGCCCCGGAATGCCATGACCACCTTCACCTTCATCCCCTTCCAGAGAAACTGCTCCGCATGGCGCATCTTGGTGGCGTAGTCATGGGGGTCAATGTTCACGTGGAACTTCATCTCCTTCACCTTCGCCGCCAAATTGTGACGCTTGGCCTCCCGGTCCCGCTTGGCCAACTCGTAGCGGAACTTGCCGAAATCAAGAATCTTGCAGACCGGGGGATTGCTATTGCTGCTGACCTCAACAAGGTCCAACCCCGCCTGCCGGGCCGCCGCCATTGCATCGGTGATCCCGACGACCCCCAGCTTTTTGCCTCCAGCGTCCACGAGGAACACCTCGCGGGCGCGGATCCGGTGGTTGGCGCGATATTCCTGCATCAGGACCGGCGATGCGCCCGAACGAAGCGGGGCGCGTTCAAAGGGAAAGGGTGCGAAGCATTAGGACGACCGGACCGGCCAGGCAATCAGGCCCTCAAGGGCGTGTTCTTTCAAAATCATCAAGGGGAAATCATCCAGCCAAACCCCTGCGGGAATCAAGGGAAAAAAAGGGCGTTTTCCGCTCAGTTCCGCTCGCCCGACCCCTCACCCGGAGCGTAGGATCCTCCTCTTCATGAAGGCCGGTCGGATTCTTCTTTTGGTCCTCGGGATCACGCTAGGGCTCGGAGCCCCCCACCTGCCGGCCCAGGACGCGGCTGAAGCCGCCAAAAAGATTCTGGAGGCCTATAACGCGGGCAAATACGAGGAGTGCGCCAACCTCGCCGGTGACTTTATCAAGGCCAGCCCTCAGTCGCCCAATCTCCCGAGCGCCTACCTCCTCCAAGCCCGCTCGCTTTACAACCTCTCGAAATGGGCCGAGGCCATCGTCGCCTACGGCAAGGTTGCCTCGACTGCCCCGGAAAAAGACGTCAAGGAGGAGGCCTCCTACTTTATCGCCCAAAGCACCGCCAGCCAGGCCGATGCCCTTCCGGAAAAATCTGCGGAGAAGAAAAAAGGGGTGGAAGAGGCCCTCCAGAAAATCGCCGGATTCCTCAAGGACTATCCGGAATCTTCCTCCCGGGCCGAGGCTTTCCTCCTTCAGTCCCGCCTCAACCTCCTCATCGGAAAGTATGCCGATTCAAGTCGGGCCCTGGATGAGGCCCGCAAAGCCGACAAGGACAAGGCATTTGGTGACGACATCGACTACATGCAGGCCTTTGCCGAGGCCCGCCGCGCGGAGGAGTTGCTGGCTGACTTCAAAAAGACCGAGGCGGAGGCCGCCCTCGCCCGCGCCGGCCAGATTTACGGCAAACTTGCCACCACCGGCAGCCCCGCCCTCGCCGCCGAAGCCACCCTCCAATTGGCCGGCCTCGAGCTGGCCGGTCGTCGCTATGACGAGGCCATCGCCCGCCTCCGCACGGTTCCCGGCAAGGAGGAGCTCATCGCCAAGCTGGAAGCCAACCTCGCGCCGTTGCGGGCCGAGGTCGCCCGCGAAACCACCCCTTCCCCGGATAAGCTGAAAAAAATCCAGCGGGAGCAGAAAAAAATAGATGAGGTCCGCTCCCGCCCCGACTTCTCCGCCCAAGCCCTCCTCCAACTTGGCAGCGCCTTTCTCCAAACCCGGCAATACGATGAGGCCCGGCTGGTCTTTCGCCATGTGGCCCGTTTTGGAGGCAAGGATCTGGCGGGCCCGGCGGAACAACAGGTCATTCTCACCTACGCCCTGCAGGGCCGCACCGGCGAAGCCGACAAAAAACTGGAGGAGTACCGGCAAAAGTACCCAGACCAGAAAGGCATCGCCGGACTGGTGGATTATCTGGTCGGTCGGGCGCTGCTGGAAGACGGAAAGACGGACGAGGCCATCCGGCGGCTGGAATCAGCGCAGGAAAAGGCCTCGGGGGAACGATTTGCCGACGAAATTCCCCGCTTTATCGCCACGGCCTACCAGAAGGCCGGCAAAGGCGCCGAGGCCCTCAAGTATTACGACAAATTCCTCAATGAGGTGAAGGCCGGAAAACGGAAAGTTTCCGATGAGAGCTACGAAAGCACCCAACTCCTCTACGCCAGCACTCTCATGACCGAGAAAAAAACCGCTGAGGGTGTGGCCAAATTGAAGGAGCTGGCCGGCTCCGCCAAGACCGCCTCGATCAAGGAGGATGCCGAGCTCCGGCTGGGATACGCCCTCCGCAGCGCGCAACAACCCGTTGAAGCCGCGGAGGCCTTCGCCAAGTTCGCGGCCACCTACCCGGATTCCGCCAACCTGGGCGCGGCCCTGCTCGCCCGGGGAGATGCCTTGGTGGAAGCCAAAAAAACCGAGGAGGCCGTGGCGGCCTGGAAGGACGTGGTGACCAAACGGAAGGATTCCCCGGTGGCCGTGGAGGCTTCGGAGCGGATCTGGAGAACCTATCTCCGGGAGAAGAAAAGCGAGCTGATGCTCACCGCCCAGGAGGAGCAACTGAAAAACTTCCCCAAAGAGCCGCGCAATATCGGCGTCTACCTTGCCCGGGGCGCCTCCTTTGCCGATGCGCGTGACGAGGCTCAAGCCCTCGCGGCGTATCGCAAGGCGTTCGAACTTTTCCAAGGACTTTATCCCGATCCGACCACCTCGACCCCACCCTCCCAGATCTCCGATCTGGCCTACTCCGCGCTGGAAAGATCGGCCGACCTGGAGATCACCCGGGCCAAAAGCCTAGGCACCTACTCGGGTCTGCCCGACGACCAGAAAAAGAAATGGAAAGAGTCCCTCGACCAAGCCACCGAAAACTACTCCCGGGCGATTTTGAGCTACAGCCCGGCCAAGGTCGCCCCCACCCTCTCCAAGCTGGTCACCCTCGCCCTATTCCGCTTCCAAGCTGGGGAGGCCCCGGTGGAAGACTGCCTCAAACCTTTTCGGGATCTGGCCGCCAAGGCTAGTGCCAACCCCGGACTGGTCGCCCAGATCCTCTTCGCCCAGGCCAGCGTGCCTTTCGAAGCCAACCAGGTCGCCCTTGCCCTCCGCCTTTACGAGGACGCCTACAAAAAATCCCTGGAAGCCAAAGTCGCCCTCGACTGGCGGGATCTGGAACGTTTCGCCCGGGCCCTGCTGAACGCGGACAAAAACGAGGAGGCCAGGCCCATCTTTGAAAGGATCCAAAAGGAGTTTCCCGCCAGCGGACCCAAAGATCCCAAACTCCGCGCCCAGGCCTCCGCGGTGTTCGGCTTGGGCCTGATCGACTTCAAAGCCGGCCGGAAGGAGGAAGCAGAGAAGCAGTTCGCAAAACTTGCCAAGGAGTATCCCTGGTCGGAAAAGCTCCAGGAGGCGAACTACCTCCGCGGCAAGGCTCTGGCGGAGGCGGGCAAGTTCGACGGCTCCAAGGACCAACCCGGGGCTTTTGACCTCTGGACTGAGGTGATCGAAAGCAACAAGGCGGACAACGAAACCAAAGCCCGTGCCATGCTGGCTTTCGGGAAAGGCCTGGAGGATGTGGCGGCGAAAAAAGCCGACACAAAACAGATCCAACAAGGTGAAGGCAAACCTCCGCTGGATCCGCTCGATCTGGCCGTCAGCTATTACCAAAAGGTCGATCTTTACTACGACAGCTTGCCGGAGTTCTCCGCCGAGGGCCTGCTCAAGGGCGCCAAAATCCGTCGCACCCAGCAAAAGTCCGATGAAGCCCGCAAAATGGTCAGCACCCTCCTGGAAAAATACGGCAACTCCTCTTCCGCCGCCGAGGCCCGCGAACTCCTCAACTCTCTCCCTCCCCCCTCCGCCCCCGCCTCTTAAATTCATAATTCACGGCGCAACACTTCGTAAACGTAATCGTAAACGTAAACGAACACTCCGCCCGTGGCTGCCAAATCCACAAGCTCACTGCCCGAAAGAGTTCGCCTCATCATTTCCAAGCTCAAGCGCACCTACCCCAACGCCCACTGCGAGCTGAATCACTCCAACCCTCTGCAGCTGCTTATCGCCACGATCCTCTCCGCCCAGTGCACCGATGAGCGGGTCAACAAGGTTACCCCAGCCCTCTTTGCCCGATGCCGCACGGCCAACGACTTTGCCGAAATCTCCACTCCGGAATTGGAGGGTCTCATCCGCACCACCGGCTTTTTCCGTTCCAAGGCCAAATCCATCCGTGGCTGTGCCACCGGCTTGGTCAAAGACCATGGCGGTGAAGTTCCAAAAACCATGGAACATCTCCACATGCTTCCCGGTGTCGGCCGGAAAACAGCGAACGTGGTTCTTGGTAACGCCTTTAACCTGGCCGAGGGCGTCGTCGTCGACACCCATGTGGGCCGGCTTTCCCGCCGGATGGGCCTGACCCGCCAGCACGACCCCGTGAAGGTGGAGAAAGCACT
>CAZWQT010000074.1:0-6087 GCA_964635945.1 uncultured Akkermansia sp.
ATTTCCCTGGTTCCTCCGGGCGGTAAAACGCCGCGAAAAGTGACGGCATCCCTGGATGGAAAGGCCTTGGCCGCCTCGATCCGGGAAAAGGACGGGGTGGAGGAAGTTGTCTTGGGGAAAGAGGTCACCCTTCAGGCTGGTCAGAAACTGACGGTGACGCTGTCCCCAGCAGGGTAAGGACAGAATGCCGGTTGGCACTGCTGCGGTAAGGCTTGGCACCTTGGGCAAGGCTGGTGCTTAGCCAGGAAATTCATAATACTACCTCATGAAAAAAGCCCTTCCTTGGTGGATTCTCTTGATGATGTTTGGATTTGGTCCCTTTTCCTCCCAAGCCCAGCTTAAAAACCGGGAAGAGGACTTTTCCATCCCCGTGCAGTGGGGACCGGGCTCCCTCATGCACCAATGGGGAATCAATCCCTTAGATATCCGGAAGCGGGGAGAGGAGGGGATGTCCGACAAGGGCGGGAAGCATTTCGGCCAGCTGAATGCCGGGGCTTGGCAGCCCAACTCCGAGGAGCAAAATCCCTACCTGCGTAGCATCGTCAGCCGGGTGATGTGGCCGGTGGGAACCGTCACGGATAAGGACGTGGGAAAAACTGTCACCTTCACGGGGCTCTTTGGCTGGTATGGCGGTCAACCGGACCGGGTGAAGGATCTATATTTGCCAAAAGAGAGCGGCTTCTATCTCGGTGACATTCCGGTCCAGGGTTTGAAAGGCATGCAGGATTTTGAATTCAGCTCGATCCGGGAGAAAGATTGGGGGGAGTTGACCGTGAGCTACCGGATCCGAAGGGACGATGTGGGCAAGGATTTGCAGTTTATGCTGCAGGTCCAAGCCCGCCAGCAACTCAGCGGTTACCCCGTCTTAACCGCCTCCGACTGGAAAATCAAAGTTACGCCCTAAAAATAGGAATTTTCACCTTTCTTCGCATAAGTGCCATTTGGCACTTAAACAGTAGGTCATGGCATAAAAGAAAAGGCGGGGACCAAGACGTTTCTGCCAAGCTGTCGGTAGTGGCCTTTTTTTTCCGCTTCTCCCGGCCGGCATCTTTCCAGGTAAAGACCTGGTCTCGAAAGGCCCAGCAAGAGTTGGCTTATTTTTTCCAAGGGTTGAGGGGGGAATTTGCTCCCATTGGAGGCATCGGGCATTTTAGGGGATGGTTCGAACCATTGCCGTGGGCTCTCTATGAGATCTCGAATCCGGTCCCCTAGGGCGCGTTCCATGCGAACCATCAAAGTTAAGGCTTCCCGCTCCCAAGAATCCCGCCTGCCGGTGTTGCACTGGTCGGATCTCCCCAAGAAGCATGCCCGTCCACTGGCGGTGGTACGAGCCACCAACCACACGGCCTATCCCTGTCATCGTCACGAGTTTTGGGAAATCGTCATTGTTTACCGGGGATCGGGCCTCATGTCTTTCGGGCGTCGCAACTTGCCTATCCGCGTGGGGGATGTGTTTGTCCTCAGCCGAGGCCAGAGGCACGCCTATCTGGAAACCCGTTCCCTGGATGTGATCAACATTGTGTTCGATCCCGCGCATGTGGGCTCCGTGCATCCGGTCTTGGCTGACTGGATGCGTCATGAGTCCCTGGTTTCTGTCGGACCCCGGTGGAAACCGGGCGAGACCGAAGGGGAGTGTCTCCATCTCGGTTCTTCCGATTTTGCCCTGTTGCTGGACAAGGTGCGCCGGATGGAAACTGAATTGGAAAACCAAAAACCGGAAAGCCGGATTGCGGCTCTGGCTTACTTTCTTCTCATCATCACCTTGCTGCGCAGACAGAGCCGGCCGTGGGAATCCTCGGGAAGTGTTGCCGCCGGTCACCGGGTCAGTCGGGCCCTGGAATTTATTGAGGAACATTTTTCCGATCCCATCACGATTGAGGACATTGTCAGCCACAGTCAGGTTTCCCGGCGCCATTTTTTCCGACTCTTCGAGCAGGCGGTGGGTGTGGCGCCGATGGAGTATTTAAAAAAACTGCGGCTGCAAAAGGCCGCCTCCATGCTGCTGACAACCAATGCCTCCGTCACCCAGGTGGCTTTTGCCTGCGGATTCAACGACAGCAACTATTTTAGCTCTTTGTACCACAAGGAGTTCGGCATGTCCCCCAGCCAATTTAAGAAAGACGGCCAGCGGGGGTAAGAATACCTTATTCTGGCAAGGGGCCGCTGATTTGCTGATCTAAACCTATAAAAATGAATTGCAAAAATACAACATAAAATGCTAATTAAGAATACCTTGCAAAGTCAAAAAGCTGTTCGCCCGTAAAGGAGCTTTGGCATTTTTAAGGGTACCGATGGCACTCCAATTGAGGTGAAAAATAGATCCTTGAATATATTGTCTCCATGAGGAATTGTGGTCTCCAAAACTCCTTTCAGGCTAAAACTTCATTCGCGGGCAAACTATTAGTCCCTTTGTTATTTGGTCTAGCAACCGTCCAGTGCTTGGATGGAGCGACGATTACTTACGTTGGCACTGAATCTTCCACCGCTGCCACTAGCTATTCGGTGCATCATTGGTCCTTGGCCTCGGTGTCCAAACAGTATGACTTTGACGGAAACAACAAATACGGGTCGGCGGGTTATTACCAACTTCGCCCGATGCCGACGGGCTCGGGTGCGGCCAATGTTTTTGAGGCCACCGGAAATGGAAATCTTTTGGGGACGGATTCCGCTTCGAACACGACGTTGTTTTCAAAACCCTCATTCATTGGTTCCATCACCGGAAAAGCGGGCACCTTTGTGAATTTTAACGGCTACTCAAACTTTTATGACCCGAGCGGCACGACCACGTACCGGCAAGGCGCTCTTTCGGTTTCTTTGCCAAATTCAAATGGTCCTTACACCACACCCTCCGGGGTCAATACGGGATATTTTGGGGAAATCTTTCAATTTACCGTGAGCGTTCCCACCACTTTTCGAATCGGGATCACGGTGGATGGCGTTGGGGGAGGCTTCGCCCCCGATTATGTGGGAATTTATAATGGCTCCACTGGGACAGTCCTCTCCACTTTGTTGACCCGTGATGCCCAACCGGATATGGCCATCTTCGAAATCAACGCTCTGGCCAATGAGACCTATTCCGCAGCCCTGTGGAGAGTCGGCGGAAATCCTGATTCCAACGCTGCCGTCAGCATGATCACTTTCGATACCATTCCCGAGCCCTCAACCGGGATGCTTTTCTTGGCTGGTTTGGGCTGTCTGGCCTCCTGCTCCCGTCGCCGTCGGGCCTAAAACAAATTTTCTTTATCTGCTTTTCACGCTGCCGGCGGAAATCAGAGTCGGCAACCTGACGATTTTTGCTATGGTCACATGATGAACGTGGAAAACAAAATTCGGGTAGGTTGCTACTACTTTCCCAATTACCACGTCGATCCGCGCAACGAAAAGATTCACGGGCCCGGTTGGACGGAGTGGCAACTGGTCCGTCACGCCACGCCCCGGTTTCCCAACCACCAGCAGCCCAAGGTCCCGCTCTGGGGCTATGAGGATGAGTCCAAACCCGAGGTGATGGAAAAGAAGATCGATGCGGCGGCCGACCACGGCATCGATCACTTCCTCTTCGACTGGTACCACTACGAGGACGGTCCGTTCCTCGAGCGGTGCCTGGATCAGGGGTTTCTCAAGGCGCGAAACGTGGACCGGCTCAACTTCGGTCTGATGTGGGCTAACCACGACTGGTGCAACGTTCACCCGATGGGGCGGACGTTCGGCAGGGAACTGCTCTATCCAGGCAAGGTTTCCCCGAAAATGTTCCGGTTCATCAAGGACCTGATCGTGGACCGCTACTTCACCCACCCCTCCTACCTGAAGGTTGGGGGCTGTCCGTACTTCTCCATTTATGACCTCGCCCAATTCGTCGCCATCCACGGCTCGGTGGAAGCTACCCGCCAGGCCATCGATGCATTCCGGGAGCGCGTCCGGTCCGCCGGATTTTCCAACCTGCATCTCAACGCGGTGGCCTGGGGCAAGCCGGTCCTGCCCGGGGAGAAGGTGATCCGGGATCTGCCCCAACTCATCGCCGCCCTCGGCTTTGACAGCGTGACCAGCTACGTCTGGATTCACCATGTGGAGCTGGATGAGACCCCCTTCACGCCCTTTGCGAAAGTTTTGGAAAAGTATCTGCAGGTCTGGAACAAGATGGAAGAGGAGTACGACATTCCCTATTTCCCCAATCTCACGATGGGGTGGGACAACTCGCCACGAACCCTGCAGTCTGACATTTGGGAGCCCCTGCCGGAATCCACCTTCTCCAACTGCATCGGGGGGAACACTCCGGAGGCCTTCCAGGAGGCCTTGGAGGTTTATCGGGAAAGGCTCGGCCGGCGGAAGGGCCCGAACCTTTTCAGCATCAATGCTTGGAACGAGTGGACGGAGGGCAGTTACCTGGAGCCGGACAAGGCGACGGGCATGGGCTACCTGGAAGCGATCTCCCAGGTTTTTGGCAAACCCGCTGGATCAGGAAAGGACGGCCAAGCGGGCAAGCGTCTGGCATCCAGCGCCAAGAACTAAACAACCGTTTCGGCGTTTCTCAGGCCAGGTGTTTGGGGAGGTCCGCCAACACCTCGCAACCGAGCTGTTCCATCACCTGCTGGAGTTCTTTTTGGAGAATTTCAACCACCTGATCCCCGCCCTTTGAACCCATGGCACAGACGCCATACATCGGCGCCCGGCCCAGGAAGGTGAATTCCGCCCCGCTGGCCAGTGCAACGGCCACATCGGAACCGGAGCGGATGCCACTATCCATCATGATTTTGGTGCGGCCCTTGAACTGTTTGGCCAGCGCGGCGGTGGATTTGACGGTGGACTGCCCCTGGTCGAGTTGGCGGCCGCCGTGGTTGGAGACGATCAGTCCGTCTGCCCCAAGGGAGAGGGCCAGTTCGGCATCCTGCGGGTTGACGATGCCCTTGATCACCAGGTTGCCCTTCCACTTGTCTCGGATGGTGCGGATGCGGTCGGCGGTGAGTCGACCGCTAAAGGTTTTGTTCATGAACAGCCCGAGGTGCTTCATGGAGAGACCGGGGGGGATGTAGGGCTTGAGCGTGGCGAACTGGGGGATCCCGGCGAACAGCTGGGAAAACGACCATTCCGGCCGGGTGCACATCTGGAAAAGGTTCCGGAGAGTCATTTTCGGCGGGACGGAGAGGCCGTTGCGGATTTCCTTGGGCCGGTAGCCGAAGGTGGGGGTGTCGGCGAGGAGCACGAGAGTCTGACAGCCGGCGGCGGCGGCCCGCTCCAGCAGCTTGTCGCGGAGCGAATCCTCGGCGGGATGGTAGAGCTGGAACCAGAAGTCACCTGCGGTGATCTCGGCAATGGTTTCGATGCTGGCGGTGGTGACAGTGCTGAGGACAAACGGGAGGTTGTGGGTGCGGGCGGTGCGGGCAAGGATTTCACAGGACTTCGGCCACATCAGACTTTGCAGACCGACCGGGGCAATGCCGAACGGATAGGAATATTCCCGGCCGAAGAGGGTGGTTTTGAGGGAGGCGCCCCGATAGTCGCGTAGATAAGTGGGGCGCAGCTCAACGGCGCGGATGTCGCTCGTGTTTTTGTGCAGGTTCACCTCCGCCATGCAGCCTCCGGCCAGGTAGTCGTAGGCAAAGCCGGGCATACGCTGCCGGGCGCGTTTGGCCAGGAGTTCGATCGATGGGTAGGAGGGATTCATGATTGGGTCTTTCTGGGTTGGATGAACTTTCGATTAGGCTTAGCGGTAGAGAGGACCATAGGTCCGGCAGGCCCGGAAGTCGGCCGACTCAAGGTCCGCGGTGCCGAAGGCGTTCCAGGAAGCGGGCCGGAAGATTTTTCCCTCATCCAGATTGTGCATGTGAACAGGGATACGTAGGAGGGAGGCCAGGGCGATGAGATCGGCCCCCACGTGGCCGTAGGTCAGGACACAATGATTGGCACCCCAGGCGTTCATGACGGAATACACGTCGCGGAAGACTCCGGTCCCGCCCGTGCGTGGCACAAACCAGGTGGTCGGCCAGGTCGGGTTGGTGCGTTCCTCGAGGATCTGGTTCACCTTGGGAGGCAACTCGAGGGTCTGGCCCTCGGCGATTTGCAGGACGGGCCCCAGGCCCCGGACGAGATTCA
>CAZWQT010000075.1:0-2752 GCA_964635945.1 uncultured Akkermansia sp.
AGTCGGCAGAAGGCGGAACCGTATTTTTTGAAGTTTTCCTGCTCCTGATCCCGGGCCTTCCCAGCGATCTGCAATGCCGATAGGGGAGATTCCGCGGAAATACCGCACGCCGCACTCAAACCACCGCATAGAGCCCACAAAGAAAAAGTCAGCGGCCTCAATAACTGAAATCTGCGAAGACGGAGTCCGACCTACAACGGAATTTTTTTCCGATTTAGCCTGTTAGTGATATCGCCTCTTAGCCCCCCACGGGATGCCAGGTGGTCTTGATTTCAACCGTGTCCAATATTCGATATGGGTCCTGAACAATCTTTGTCTTGTCTGAACGTAGGAAAAAGCGCTTCAGATTCAGGGCACAAGCCTCCCGCAGCGCGGCAGCCTCTTTAGAATCTCCCCCCTGAACCACGAGCGCGTTCACATCCATGTGACCGGCCATTTGGGTCACGAGTTCCGAGCGAAGTCCGCAAAGAAGGTTCACCACACCGGCCGGAAGGTCGGAAGTCTCCAGCACTTCCCCAAGCTCCATCGCCGCCACGGCGGCACGACCGGTAGACAAGGAAACCACCGCATTCCCCCCCACGAGAACCGGAGCGATTCCGGAGATGAGATCGAGCAGTGGCCGTTTTTCACCGACCACCAAAGCCACCACCCCCATAGGCTCGGTAACCGAAAAATTAAAGTGAGGGCTGGCCACAGGATTCACCGCGCCAAAGACCTGCAAATACTTATCGGACCAGCCGGCGTAATAAACCAACAAGTCGATGGCCTCGGCCACTTCGGCCTTGGCCGAGGCCGGACTCAGTCCGATCGACTGAAGCACAGCTTCGAAACCCACCGCCCTCCCCTCCAGCATCTCCGCTGCCCGATAAAGGATCTGGCCCTTGAGATAGGCCGTCGTGTTAGCCCAACCGGATGCCGCCTTGCGGGCGGCCACCACGGCGTTGCGGAAATCCTTTCGCGAAGCCCGACAAACATGGCCGAGCCATCTTCCTCCGGGGGCCTCCACATCCAGGGCCCGCCCAGACTCAGAGCGCACAAAGGCACCCCCGATGAGCATCTTGTAGGTCTTCCGGATATCCAGCCGGCCGTTCTTCCCGTTACGACTCATGACAACTCCACGTAGGGGCGGAGACCGTGCCGACCCCCCTCCCGTCCGTAACCGCTCTCCTTGTAACCCCCAAAGGGTGATGCGGGATCAAACTTGTTGAACGTATTCGCCCAGATCACGCCTGCCTTGATTCCACGGGTGACCTTGAAGATTTTCGCCCCTTTATCCGTCCAGACACCCCCCGACAGGCCGTAGGGAGTATTGTTGGCTTTTTCCAGAACCTCGTTGAGGGTCCGGAAGGTCTGAATGGCCAGGACCGGTCCAAAGATCTCCTCCTGCACAATTCGGTGGGACTGGGCCACATTGGTGAAAAATGAGGGCCGAACCCAATACCCCTTCTCCGGCACAGGACAGCGGGTCTGAAAAAGTTCCGCCCCCTCCTCCACGCCAATCCGTAGGTATTCCTGAATCCGTTCGCATTGAGCCCGGGAGTTGATCGCCCCAATATCGGTGTTCTTGTCCAGCGGGTCGCCCACCAGCAGGGTCTCCATCCGGGCCTTTAACTTGGCGACAACCTCATCGGCCACACTCTCCTGCACAAAGAGTCGCGATCCCGCACAGCAGACATGCCCCTGATTAAAGTAGATGCCATTGACAATCCCCTCTACCGCCTGGTCGATCGTGGCGTCTTCAAAAATAATGTGCGCGGCCTTTCCGCCGAGCTCGAGAGTCAGTCTGGTTCCGCGACCCGCCAATGCCTTCTGGATGGCCTTACCGACCTCGGTCGATCCGGTAAACGCGACCTTGTCCAAATCCGGGTGATTCACCAAAGCCGCCCCAGTTGACCCCGCACCTGTCACAAGATTGAAGACACCCTCGGGAAGGCCCGCCTCCTGACAGATCTCGGCAAACAGCAGCGCCGTCAAAGGGGTGGTTTCGGCAGGTTTCAGCACCACCGTGTTCCCGCAGGCCAGGGCTGGCGCAACCTTCCAAGCCACCATCAGCAGGGGGAAGTTCCAGGGAATAATCTGCCCAGCCACGCCCACTGGAGAGACCTTCTTGCCGGGGAACGCATAGGCCAGTTTGTCGGCCCAACCGGCATGGTAAAAGAAATGGGCTGCCGCCAAGGGAATATCCACATCCCGGGACTCCCGAATCGGTTTGCCGCCATCGAGGGTCTCTACCACCGCGAGTTCACGGGCCCGCTCCTGAATCAGCCGGGCGATCCGGTACACATACTTACCCCTTTCCCGGGCGGACATCTTTTTCCAGGTCTTGTCGTAGGCCTGCCGGGCGGCCTTGACCGCGCGGTCCACATCCCTTGCATCGGCTTCGGCCACCTCGGCCAGGATCTTTTCGCTGGCTGGGTTGATCGTTTTGAAATACTTGCCCGAGGCAGGGGGAACAAACTTTCCACCAATGAACAGTCCGTAGCGATCCTGCAGCCGGATATGGTCGGTGCTTTCCGGTGCCGGAGCGTAACCCCAGTCAGACCCTTTGGAGATGGTGGCTTCAGTCATTGGAGAAGTAGTCCCCTCCTTGGTACACGCCGGTCCGCTCTTTTTCCAGTTGCATCAGGATGTCATTGGGAAGGCGGCTGGCTCCAATTCGAAAGAGATCCGGCGTGAGCCAGTCCGGACCCAACACCTCCCTCACCATGACCAGAAGATGTAGGGCCTGTTTGGAATTGGCGATTCCCCCGGC
>CAZWQT010000075.1:2852-6077 GCA_964635945.1 uncultured Akkermansia sp.
CTTTACCTCAGCAATTTCATCCGCGACCCGGCCGTACTCGCCGCGAAGAAAATCACCACGGGAAATGACCATATCAATCTCGTCCGCCCCTTCAGCCACCGCGTAGCGGGTGTCCTCCAGTTTCACTGCGAGCGGGTTCATGCCGCTAGGAAAGGCCGTGGCCACCGCCGCCACTTTGACGGGCGTCCCCTTGAGCGCCTCACGGGCGATTCGGACCATGGTGGGATAGACACAAACGGCCGCGACCAAGGGCACGTCTGGTCGGGCTGAGTGCAGATGAAGCGCCTTGGCGCAGAGTTGGCGGACCCGACCCGGAGTGTCCGCGCCCTCCAGCGTGGTTAAATCGATCATGGAGAGGGCCAGTTTCAGACCCTCTACCTTTGAGGTTTTTTTGATGCTCCGGGTGGCCAAACGGGCGGCACGTTCTTTGATGCCAACCTCATCCACCGGATGCGGTTGGATCTGGTAAGGGCGAGTGGCTCCTCTGTCTAAACCTGTGGTCATAAAAACCCCGAGAAGGGTCCTGAAATCATCCCTCCCCTTGCAAGGAAGGTCAAACCATGCCGGGGAAGAGCGAATCCCGCCGTTGTTCTAAATCAATCGAGTCTAGGCGGCGGTGCCGTTCGTTCCGTTGGCATCGCCGAAAATCGATTTCAGATCCTCCTTGGAACTGCGACCCAGCCAACGGGTTAGGCTTTCCGAACCCTGTTTTTTGGCCTCATAGGCTCGAAGCACCTTGTCGATGTAAAGATGGACCTCCTCATACGGAACCTTGGGCTGAATCAGAACATTGAACCGTGCATCCGCCCCCGTTTTTCCTCCGAGAAACATGTCAAAGTACTCCTTTTTCACGCCATCGACTGTTCGGGTGGCTCCTCGAAAACCAATGTCGGCCACCTGGTGCTGGCCACAGGAACTGGGACAGCCGCTGAAATGGATCCTGACCTTGTCCTGATAGTGGCTGCAGGTCTTTTCCAGTTCGCCCACCAAACGGATCATCCGGTTCTTGGTCTCGGCCACGGCCAGATTGCAAAACTCGATCCCTGTACAAGAGACACAGCCCTTGCGGAAATTACTCGGCTCCACCACCAAGCCTGCCATCTCAAGATCCTTCTTGAGGGCTGCCACATTCTTCTCGGGAACATAGGCAATGATCAGGTTCTGCTTGTTGGTGCCCCGAACCCCGGTCTTCCCTTTCTCGCCGTATCTCTCGGCAAGGTCCGCAATGATCCGCATCTGGTGGCCCCGAATCCGGCCTCCGGCGAGACAGATTCCGACCCAGTAAAACCCTTTTTGGATCTGCTCCCTGACTCCCACGTGATCGCTTTCCGGGTCTTCAGGGAAGACAAAGTCCGTGTGCCGCTCGAACTTGCGGTTAGCCGCCCGCTCCACCTCGGTAATGAACTTTTCCGCCCCCCAGTCCGCCATGAGAAACTTGAGACGAGCCCTCGAACGTTTATCCCGATACCCGTGGTCCCGGTAGACCACCGAGGTGAAGTGCACGATCGGCAGGACATCCTCGGGCCTAAGAAAAACCGGGAGGGTTTGGGAAAGGTGGGGAGCCGCGGAGAGTCCACCCCCCACCTTGATGCCGTATCCTCTCTCCTTCCCTCTTTCGAGGCCGAACACCCCCACGCAGTTGATGTCAGGCTGGGTGCACATGATCCGGCATCCGGAGATGGAAATTTTGTATTTTCGGGGAAGATTGGAGAATTCGCGGTTGTTGGTGAGATGCTTGTCCACCGCTTCCAACTCGGGTGTGGCGTCCAGAATGGCATCGGGATCAATCCCGGCCACCGGACATCCCACCACGTTCCGGGCGATGTCACCACAAGCCCCGCTGCAGGTGATGCCCACGCCCTGCAGGCGTCTGAAAATCTCCGGGAACTGCTCGATCCTGAGCCAATGAAGCTGGATGGTCTGCCGGGTGGTCACATCGCCAAAACCATGGGCAAACTCATCCGTCAGGGCGGCAATTTCCCGCAACTGGACCGGGTTGAGTTGTCCCCCGGGAATGCGCGTGCGGAGCATGAAATACCCGTCTTCCTTCGGCTTCTGCTGGTACACCCCGTACCACTTAAACCGCATGAAGTCGTCCGGCTCGATCGCTTGGACACCCTCTTTGGCGTACCTTGGAAGATCATTGATGACCTCCAACCCGTCTTTGGCGAGTTTGAGTTGCTCCTCCTTGGTCTGGCCGGGGGTAAAGTTCCTTGGAGTAGAAAGGGTGGCGGACATAAAGAGACCTTACAGGGATTGGCGAACCCCACAAGCTAACCGCATGTCATCAAAGGGCTTAGGGTATTGGCGTCTCATTGACTTGCTTCCACTCCTTTTTTGAAAAAATGCCGAAAACATAACGGAGACCAGGCCGGATATCTCGGGTTGAGATCGCCAGCGTCTTGAGTCGCCCCTCTCCCTCCTCTCGGCATCGAAAACCGATCCGACTCCCCCGCGTGGTTGCCAAAACCACAAATTCCGTTTGGAAATCCACCTCCCCAGGGGTCTCTGCGAGGCCAAGATCTTTCCATGACGCCTCAAAAGTTGCGGCCTCGAAAATCGCGCGGGTCTGGTTTGGATTGGAGGGGCTTTTAAGCGTTTCGCCACTGAATTCACGGATGGGTTTAGGGTCAGGCTTCACAGATTCTTCACCCACAGCCAGCGATCCGGTGACCAGCACCCCAAAGGCCAAGGCTAGAGCAGAAGAAGGGGTCAAGGTTTTGTCGGCAGGGCAGACGTTGTGCCCGCACCCAGTTCAATCCCCTGATCGCCGATCTTGGCCCAGCTAAGGCCGGCGAAGGCAGGCACGGTTGCGGACATCGCCTTCCAAATATCCTCAATGGAGTGAAGGGAGTTTCCGCCGGTCAGAACTTCCCGCAGGTCACGGAGGATCATCCAGTCCTCCCTGGCCTGACCGGGGGCGGCAATGGCCCGACTCAATCTTTGCAGGCGACCGTGGACATTAATCATCGAGCCGGTCTTTTCGGCAAAACCGGCCCCAGGGAAAATCACGTGAGCCGCTACCGTGGTGGCATTGGGCAGGATTCCGGAAGCAATCAGCGTCTCCAGCTTGGACAGGGCACTTTCCGGAATGCCGGCTTTCACCACGTCCTCCCCGCCGAGTACCAGCAAGGCCTTGATCTTTCCAGCAGCGATCTCCCCTCCCCAAGTGGACAGTTTTCGACCCCCCTGAGAAAGGCCCAGCAACTCCGCTCCGCGAGTGTT
>CAZWQT010000076.1:0-5894 GCA_964635945.1 uncultured Akkermansia sp.
GAGGCGGAGAAGGGACTTCTCCAGATGCTGGCCAAGAAGGAGAAGATCATGGGGTTTGGCCACCGGGTCTATAAGCACTGTGATCCGCGGTCCGACGTGATCAAAGGCTGGGCGGCCAAGCTGGCGGAGAAGGACCCCAAAGGTCAGAAGTTGATGGCGGTGGCCGAGCGGATCGATGCGGTGATGAAGCGGGAGAAGAAGCTCTTCACGAATCTGGATTTCTACAGTGCCGTGGCCTACCACCTCTGCGGAATCCCGACCCCGCTCTTCACGCCGATCTTTGTGATGGCCCGGATTTCCGGCTGGGCGGCGCACATCCTGGAGCAGCGGGCGGACAATCGACTGATCCGGCCCACCTCGGAATATATCGGCGAGAAGGTTCGGTCCGTGCCGCCCCTCGACAAGCGCTGAGCCCGTCTTGAGCGCCGAAATCTCCAACATCCGTCCGCCGCCAGACCCGGTACTGGCCAAGATCGCGGACTATGTCCTGACTGCACCGGCGGGGAGTGCCGAGGCGTTCCGGACGGCCCGCTGGTGTCTTTTGGATAGCCTGGGTTGCGCGGCCTTGGCGTTGGGTCACAAGGCTTGCACGAAGCTGATCGGGCCGGTGGTGCCGGGAGCGGAGATGAAGAAGGGGACCCCGGCGCCGGGCACGGGGGAGAAGCTGGATCCGGTGCGGGCCGCCTTTCATGTTGGCACCCTGATCCGCTGGCTGGATTTCAATGACACATGGCTGGCGGCGGAGTGGGGTCATCCCTCCGACAACTTTGGGGCGATCCTGGCGGTGGCGGACTATCTGGACCGGAATGGAAAGAATGTGTCCCTCAATCAGGTGTTGGATGCGGCGATCCGGGCTTATGAGGTGCAGGGAGTCTTGGCGTTGGAGAACGGTTTCAACCGGGTGGGCCTGGACCACGTGCTTTTGGTGCGGATCGCCTCCACCGCGGTCGCCGCCAAGCTCCTCGGGGCCAACCGGGAGCAGATGCTCTCTGCCTTGAGCAACGCCTGGGCGGATGGAGGGGCGTTGCGTACTTACCGGCATGCGCCGAACACCGGTTCACGGAAATCCTGGGCGGCGGGGGACGCCACCAGTCGAGGAGTTTGGCACGCCCTGAATGCCAAGCGGAACGAGATGGGATACCCGTCGGTGCTGACAGCCAAGACCTGGGGTTTCCAGGATGCGCTGTTTCGGGGCAAGGAGATCGGGCTCGCGCGGGAGTTGGGCAGCTACGTGATGGAGCACGTACTGTTTAAGGTGTCGTTCCCGGCCGAGTTCCATGCGCAGACGGCGGTGGAGGCGGCCTTGGAGCTGCATCCGGAGGTGAAGGGAAGGCTGGATGAGGTTGAGAGGGTGGAGATCGGCACCCAGGAGTCGGCCGTGCGGATCATCGACAAGAAGGGGCCGCTGCATAATCCGGCCGACCGGGACCACTGCCTGCAGTACATGACGGCGATCGGGCTGATCTTCGGGGAGCTGACGGCGGAACATTACGGGGAAAAGATCGCGGCGGATCCTCGGATCGACCGGTTGCGGGATAAAATGAAGGTGACAGAGGTGCCGGCCTTCACGCGGGATTATCTGGATCCGGCCAAGCGGTCGATTGCCAATGCCGTGCAGGTTTTTTTCAGGAACGGGACGGCCACGCGTCGGGTGGAGGTGGAGTACCCGCTGGGGCATCGCCGTCGGCGTCATGAGGCCGAGCCTGTCCTGCTGGACAAGTTTCGCCGGGCCGCCAAGCGCTGGGGAAAAAAAGCGGCCGCCATCGAGGCCTTCTGCCTGAAAGAGGGCAAGTCGCCCCGGATCTCCGGCCTGCTGGACCTGCTTTCGTAAGATCCAAAGCAGGGATAGAGTTGAAGCATGCCTGACAGCTTCTCCTTCCGCCTGAATGGCGAGGATCAACGGGTGGAGGGGGTCTCCCCGAATCTCACGCTGCTGGATTGGTTGAGGGCGAGTGGTCGGACCGGTTCCAAGGAAGGTTGCGCAGAAGGGGATTGCGGGGCCTGTTCCGTGGCCGTGGCGGAAACGGATGCTGCCGGGAAACCCGCCTATCGTTCGATCAACAGCTGCCTGACTCCGCTGATCCTGATGGCCGGACGGGATGTGGTGACGGTGGAAGGACTGGAGAACGGCTGTCCGCACCCGGTGCAGGCGGCGATGACGGCCCACCACGGTTCCCAGTGCGGCTACTGCACCCCCGGCTTCATCATGTCGATGTTCGAGGGCTACTACCGCAAGGACATGGACCGGGAGTGGAAACTGGACGATCAGCTGTGCGGAAACCTCTGCCGCTGCACCGGCTACCGGCCGATCCGGGATGCGGCCCTGGTTTCGCTCAAGGAGAGAAAAAAGAAAGGCGCCGACCGGTTTGACCGTTCGCTGGCCAAAGCACCGGTTCGGCTCAAGCGCCTCGAGTACCAGCAGAACGGCGAAAAGTTCTTTCGGCCCACCACGCTGAAGGAGCTCTTTGCCATCCTGAAAAAACATCCCGGTGCTCGGCTGATTGCCGGGGCCACGGAGATGGGGGTGGAGATTGCCAAGCGGTTCAAAAAGTTTCCCATCCTGGTTTCGATTGAGGCGGTGGCGGAGCTGGCCAAAGCCAAGAAGGGCAAGGATGGGTGGCATCTGGGCGCCGGGCTCAAGCTCACGGATCTGGCCGATGCGGTGGAGAAGGATTTTCCCGAATGGGCGCGGATGTTGTGGGTGTTCGGCTCCCGGCAGATCCGTAACCGAGCCACGTTGGGCGGAAACCTGGTCACGGCCTCGCCGATTGGGGACACCGCCCCGGTTCTGTTGGCCCACGGGGCGACGATGGTCTGTGCCTCAGCCAAAGGGGAGAGGAAGGTCTCAATCGACGACTTCTTTGTCGACTACCGCAAGACCTGCTTGAAGAGCGCGGAGATCCTGCGGGAAATCATTGTGCCGGTTCCGACAGCCGAGGCTGGAGGAAAGGTGTTGCGGGAGTGGTACAAGGTTTCCAAGCGCCGGGAGATGGACATCAGCACCGTCTCAGCCTGTTTTGTGGTCCACCTGGGCAAGGATGGGAATGTGGCAGGGGTGAGATTGGCTTTCGGGGGCGTGGCGGCGACCCCGATCCGGGCGAAGAAGACCGAAAAGGCGCTGTTGGGCAAACCTTGGGACGCGAAGACGGTGGAAGCGGCCTGCAAGGTTTTGGCGACGGAGTTCAACCCGCTCACCGATGCGCGGGGCACGAAGGAGTATCGGTCGGGCGTGCTGGTTTTCCTGCTGCGGAAGTTCTTTGCCGGAGAGAGCGACGGCGTTGATTACGAGTCGGCCCTGCCGGTGGTTTCCGATCCCAAGACCCTGCCGCCGCCGCACGAGAGCGGCCATAAGCACGTCTCCGGGGAGGCCGTCTATGCCGACGATGTTTCGCTGCGGCGGGAGAACGCGCTCGAGGTCTGGTATGTGACCTCGCCGCACGCCAAGGCGCGGATCAAGCGGCGGGATGCCACCGAGGCGAGGAAGGTGCCGGGGGTGTTGGCGGTGCTGATGGCGGAGGATGTGCCCGGGCTGAACGACACCGGTCCGGTCGTCCACGATGAGCCGCTTTTTGCCGACAAGGAGGTCTGCTTCCACGGACAACTGTTGGCCCTGGTGGTGGGCGAGACTGCGGAGATCTGCCGGGAGGCTGCGGCCAAGGTGGTGGTGGAGTATGAAAAGCAGAAGCCGATCCTGACGGTGGAGGAGGCGATCCGGGCCGACAGTTTTCACACCCCTCCGAACTTCATGCGCCGGGGGGATGTGGCCAAGGGCTTGAAAGCGGCCCCCAAGACGATGAAGGGCACCTTCAGCTTTGGCGGTCAGGAGCACTTCTATCTGGAGATGAATGCGGCCTTCGCCGAGCCCGGGGAGGACGGCACGGTTCAGATTGCCTCCTCCACCCAGCATCCAACCGAGGTGCAGCAGTGCGTCAGCCATATCCTCCACATTCCGGCCCACAAGGTGGTGGTAACCGTGCCGCGGATGGGCGGGGGATTCGGCGGCAAGGAGACCCAGGCGGCCGGTCCGGCGGCCTTGGCGGCGCTGGCGGCGGTGAAGACCGGCCGGCCGGTCCGGGTCCGCTTCAACCGCGATCAGGACATGATGTTCACCGGAAAGCGACATCCGTTCCTGGCGAAGTTCGAGGTGGGGTACGACCAGGAAGGGATCCTCCAGGCCATGAAGCTGGAGCTGTTTTCCGACGGGGGCTGGTCGCTCGACCTCTCCACCCCGGTGACCGACCGGGCGATGTTCCACTCCAACAACTGCTACTTCATCCGGGACGTGGAGGTGAGCGGCCGGGTGGCGAAGACGAACCTGGTTTCCAACACCGCCTTTCGCGGTTTCGGCGGGCCGCAAGGAATGCTGGTGATTGAAGAGATTATGGACCGGATTGCGCGCTCGCTGAGGTTGTCGCCCGAGACGGTGCGGGAACGGAACTTCTACCGCGGTTCCGGCGAGAGCATGACCACCCATTACGGCCAGGTGGTGGAGGACGACCGGGTGCAGCGGATCTGGAAGCAGTTGCAGGCCGATGCCGAGGTGTCCAAGCGCCGGAAAGAGGTGGCGGCTTGGAATGACAAGAACCCGATGCACAAGCGGGGAATCGGGATGACGCCGGTGATGTTCGGGATTTCCTTCACCCTGACGATGTACAACCAGGCCGGGGCCTTGGTGCACATTTACAAGGACGGGTCGGTCCAGGTGAACCACGGCGGGACGGAAATGGGGCAGGGGATCCACACCAACATCCGGACGATTGCGTGTCATGAGCTGGGGTTGCCGGCGGAGCAGGTACGCGTGATGACCACCTCCACCGACAAGGTGCCCAACACCTCGGCAACGGCCGCTTCCTCGGGGACTGATCTGAACGGGGCCGCGGTCCGCAACGCGCTAGAGACTTTGAAGGAGCGAATGCGGCCGGTGGCGGCGGGGCTTCTGAAGTTGGACGATCCGAAGAAAATTGAGTTTCGGGACGGCAAGGTGGGAGCCGGATCGAGCTGGGTGGAGTTCGACAAGGTGGCGGCGGCGGCGATTGCCCAGCGGGTTTCGCTTTCGGCCACCGGGTACTATCGGACGCCCGAGATTCACTGGGATCGGGCCAAGGGTTTCGGGCGGCCGTTCTACTACTTTGCGGTGGGGGCGGCGGTGACCGAGGTGGAGGTGGATGGCTTCACCGGGTTCACGCGGGTGCGGAGGGTGGACATCCTCCATGACGTGGGGAAGTCGATCAACGAGGGGGTGAACCGGGGCCAGATTGAGGGCGGGTTCGTGCAAGGGATGGGCTGGCTGACCACCGAGCAGCTGGTTTGGAACGCGGAGGGGCGGCTGCTGACGCATTCGCCCGACACCTACAAGATCCCGGCGATCGGGGATGTGCCGAGGGATTTCCGGGTGAAGTTTTACGATGGGCCGACCGGGCCGACGGCGGCGGTGAAGGGTTCCAAGGCGGTGGGCGAACCGCCGCTGATGCTGGCGGTCAGCGTGCGGGAGGCGATCAAGGACGCGGTGGCAGGTTTTGGCGGCGAAGGTCCGGTGGACTTGGCCTCCCCCAGCACCGGCGAAGCGGTCTTCATGGCGATCCAGAAAAGGATCGGCGGCTGATGCCCCACATTCACGAGAAGATCGATTTCACCGTCAGCCTTTTCATTGTCCAGGACGGGAAGGTTCTGCTCATCCATCACAAGAAGCTGGATGCCTGGCTGCCGATCGGGGGTCACATCGAGCTGGACGAGGATCCCGAGCAGGCGGCCTACCGGGAGGCGAAGGAGGAGTGTGGGCTGGAGATTGAGCTGATCGGGGAGCGGCCGCCGACCACCGGTCCGGGCACCAAGGCGCTGGTCCGTCCGAGGTTTTTGGACATCCACCGGGTGAGCCCGACCCACGAGCACATCGG
>CAZWQT010000077.1:0-5866 GCA_964635945.1 uncultured Akkermansia sp.
GGCTCTGGGCGGTGACTCCGCCAGTTGTATAATCGATGCCCCCGACCTTGAAAACCGTCCAACCTCCGCCGAATCCCAGGTTCAGATAAGGAATCCAGCCGCTTTCGTTGGGGTACTGGAAACAGAGTTGGGCGAGCAGGGGAACGGTCCAGAAAGTTGTGCTGGATACGGTCATTCCCTCTGTGTTGCCCCGGACGGCATTTAGGGCAAAGCCGGTTTCCACCGCTAAACCAAACCACTCGGTCAACCAGACCCCCGCGCTGATGTCCTGCCGGTAGCCGGTGCTAAAGGCGATTTTCTTCTGATTGTAAGCACTCAAGGTTGGATCGGCGCCAGAAACGGTAATCAGGTTCATGGCGCTCATGAAGCGGGGGCCAAACTCTGTGCGCGCATAAAATTGGTCCTCCTCGATTTGGCTGGCGGTCAGGGGAGGTTGAAGAAGCTTCCCGGGCCAGGTGGGGTCGGAAACGGAATCCAGTTCCGGGGATGACGGTGATGCAGACGCCGTTAGGGATTCCGCGGGGGCGGCCACGGCCATCGCATCAGGAACCGGGGAGAGCTGAGTAGGGGGTGGGGCGGCCGGGGCTGCAGGGGCGGGAGCAGTAGCCGTTTCAGGGACAGGGGAGCGGGTGGTCACCGGGGTAAAGCGGACGGTTTCGGCAGGGTTGCTATCCATTTTTTCAATTTGATTTCCCAGGCCTAAGGTAATCCGGAGGGCAGATTTTGGGGGAATCGTGATCTGGTTTTCACCGAGTTCAAAAACAGCCGGCCCGGTGGCTACGGTTGGAACACTGACCAGGATGGTTTTTTTTCCAGCCGAGTTGAAACCATAACTTACATTGCAATTTTGTCCGCCCATCTGGATCGACTGCCGTGGGGTACCTTGCTTTACAAAATCCGCAATCGATCCTTTGGCATCGAACACCACCAAAGATCCATCCTCCTGCAAAGAGGTGAGCGTGCTGGCTTCCCCAACAAGAGGTGAGGCAAAAAGAAAAAGGGCTGTTAGAGCCCAATATGTTGAGTTCAAGCCCCGCTGCATCCCCTATATACAGAAGGTAAATGCCCATCCTGTCCACTGAAGGCGACAAGAGTTGAGGGCAACTCTTGTAGATTTTTTAAATTCTTAAACTATTGCAATTCAGTGAAATAAATCACGGGCCTGCAGGGTTATTCAAAAGATATCGCCCAGCTAGAGATTGGCCTCCCAAGAGCCATAGAAGTGAAGCCAGAGCCAAATAAGGGCCGTAGGGGATTTTTACTCCCAGTTTTTGTTTCCGGGTAAACAGGATCATAAGGCCCACGGTCGCGCCCAAGATGGAGGAGACCGCAATGATCCAGGGTAGAGCGTTCCAACCCAGAAACGCGCCCAGGCCGGCCAGGAGTTTGGCATCGCCGATGCCCATGGCCTCTTTTTGGAGAAACCAGGAGGCGGTTTTGGCCAGGGTCCAAAGAATGGCGCCGCCTGCCGCGGCAGAGAGGGACGAGCGAATCATCGCGTCGGTCGGGTCGGTTTGGTTTTGCAGTTCAGGAAACACATAACTTGCGCAAATTCCCGCCACGACTCCTCCCAAGGTCAACCCGTCCGGAATGACCAGATGGTCGAAATCAATGCCGGAGGCGACGATCAGCCCGGCGGTCAGTCCTGCGTAGACGAAAAAGAGTTTTGGAGGATAAAGAAACCAAAGGATGGTGAAGAGGACCGCGGTGAGCAGTTCGACGATGGGGTAGCGCGGATCGAGGTGGGCTCCACAGCAACGGGCACGACCACGGAGAAGTAAAAAGCCGAAAATGGGTAGATTCACGGAGCCGGGAATTTTTAGTCCGCAGGCGGAGCAGCGCGACGGGGGATGCACGATGGAGAGGCCCAGGGGCCAGCGGAGGATGCAGACGTTCAGGAAGGACCCGACACAGGCGCCGAAGCCAAAAATCGCCACTGCTTCGAACCAAGGATTCATAGGGAACGTCCGGCCGCTTTTTCCAGGGCGGAGCGCATCTCGTGCCGAGGAGCCGCTTGGCCGCTCCAGATTTGCAGGGCGCGGGCCCCCTGATGCAACAACATACCCAAACCGTCCAAGGCCTCGCATCCGTGTTGCCGGGAGGTGCGCACGAGCGGGGTGTAATCTTTCCGGTAGACCGTGTCGTAGACCCTGACTCCGGCATGAAGACAGTTTTCCGGAATCGGTAAAAGGTCGGTGGAAGCCAGGCCTAGGGGTGTCGCGTGGATGAGAAGATCTGATTTCTGGACGGCCTCCGCAAGTTCCGGGGAGGCCCAAGGCACGGTGGAAACCGTAGTTTGGGAAATCCGCCGGAGCTCCTCTGCGAGCCCGTGGGCTTTGGCCTGATTCCGGTTGGAAAGGATTAGTGTGCGGCAACCTTTTTTGGCGAGGCGGATGGCCAGGGTTCGGCCCACGCCCCCGCAACCCAAAATCAGGATTCTTTGGGTTGGGAGGTCGAGCTTCCAGGCCTCCGCCACCGCATCTTGCCATCCATCCGCATCGGTGCTGAAGCCATGAAGGCCGCTTCCCGAAACCATAACCGTGTTGACCGAGCCGGACTCTTGCGCGGAAGCATCCGTCTCCGTGCACAAATTGAACATGGTTTCCTTGTGGGGGAGGGTGCAGTTCCAACCTTGAAAACCTGCCTGACGCAAAAGAGGCAAGGCCCCTGCCAACTCGGTCGGGGGAACTTCAACCCGGAAATATTCGGCGGAGATGTCCAAAGCCCGAAATCCTGCCAGCTGCATTTCGGGGGACAGGGAGTGGGCGACGGGAAAGCCGAGGACCCCGTACCTTTTTCTCCCGGGTGAGACCGGGGGGAGGGTCGTTGGGGTGAAGACCTCAGGTTTCATCCCCCGATTGAGCCACCGGAAGGGCTTTCCGCCCAACAAAAACGCCGCCCTCGCCCGATTGCCCCGGAAAGCCGTTTCCCCTATTCTTTCCGCTTGAGCACCCACCATCCACTCACCCAGGAGATGATCCGTTCCTACGCGGAGCTGGGCGCCATCAATCATTTGGGGGCCGCCCAGCTACCTTCCAAGGCGGCCGTGGCGGCCATCACCCAAGACCTGCTCCACCTGCTTTTTCCGGGTTTTTACGACGACGACCATCTCGAAGGGAAAGAATTGGGGCCCGCCGTCACGGATTTGCTGGGTTCACTCGAAAAGGTGCTGGAGAAGGAAATGGCCAAAAGTCTTCCCAAGGGAGGAGGCGGGGAATCCGTTTCGTCCAAGGTCCGCTCCTTTCTGTCCCGGATTCCCACCGTGCGGGCGGTGTTGAAGACCGATGTGGAGGCGGTGCTGGCCGGAGATCCCGCCGCGCGCAATGTGGAGGAGATCCTGCTGGCTTATCCGGGGATTGAGGCCATTGCCGTCCAGCGGATGGCTCATGAGCTTTACCTATTGGGCGTACCCCTCCTCCCGCGGATGATGACGGAATGGGCCCATAGCCGAACCGGAATCGACATCCATCCCGGGGCCACCATCGGGTCTTCTTTCTTCATCGATCACGGCACGGGGATCGTCATCGGGGAAACCACGGAAATCGGCCGGGAGGTTCGGATTTATCACGGGGTCACCCTCGGGGCGCGGTCGGTGAGCGGGGCGGAGACCCTGCGGGGGCGGAAACGCCATCCGACGATCGAGGATCGGGTCACCATTTATCCGGGAGCCGCCATCCTTGGGGGCGAGACCGTGGTGGGGGAGGGGAGCACCATCGGGGGCGGGGTCTTTTTAACCAAGAGTGTGCCCGCCCATCACCTGGTTTTTGCCCAGCACGCCGCCCTCCAGATCATTCCGAAATCCGAGCGGCCCAAAGGGAGTGAATATTCGATATGAATAACTTTGCCTTTTGCCGTTGGCGGGCTGGCACCCGAGGTCAGTAAAGTATCCCATGGAAACCTCCCTCCGGAACGAAATCGAAATGCTTCCCTCCCTGCTGGAGCGGGAGATCCAGGCCTTTTTTCACCGCCAGAAAGAGCGGTACGACTACGGGGAAATGTTTGAGCCGGTCTATTTCGATATGTGTGAATACGTCGGGCGGAAGGGAAAAAGAATCCGCCCTCTGCTTTTTGCCCTGACTTACCGGGCCTTGGGTGGAGCCAAACCAGTCCAGGATCCTGCCGTGGTGGCTGCCGCCCTTTCGCTGGAACTCCTGCACGCCTTTGTCCTGGTGCACGACGATCTGATCGACCGTTCGGAAAAGCGCCGGGGACTGCCCACCTTTCACAAGCTGGTGGAGCAGCGCCTGGGTCGGCTGAGCAGTGCGGAACGGACCGGGCACGGGGTGGCGGTGGTGGTGGGGGATCTGCTCTTTGCCCTTTCCGTCGAAACCCTGCAGAGCGCCGGCTTTGCGGAGCCGTACCGTTCTGGCGCCATTGGAAAACTGCTGGCCTATATCACGGACACCGGCGTGGGGGAGATTTTTGACATCCTGCTTGGCTCCCGGGATATCGGCCGGGTCACGGCCCAAGAGATTGAACGAACCTATCTACTGAAAACCACCCGCTACACGTTTGAAGCCCCCTGTGTGCTGGGAGCCATCCTGGCCGGGGCTTCCGCTGAGAAGCAGGAGGATCTCGCCTCCGTGATGGAGCCCCTGGGTCTGGCCTTCCAGATTCAGAACGATCTGCTGGAGTTTTCCCATTTTGACAGCCGCGACCAGCTTCTGCCTACCGACCTGCTGGAAGGGAAGAAAACCCTGCTGGTCCGCGAAGCGTACGAGAGGCTGGGGGAAGTGGACCGCTCCTTCCTCCAGATGTGCCTCCAGAATCCCACCCGGAACGAGTCCTCCATTTCCAAAGTGCAGGATTTGATTCGGAAATCCGGCGCCATCGGGGCGATGCAGGACCGCTGCCGAAACCTCTTTGACGAGGCTTCGCAAAAACTGGCCGGATCCCACCTTGCCCCGGCGGAGCAAAGCTCGATTGCCCAAGCCATCGGCTGGGTTCGTCAGTCCGTCCGGGCCGCCTAGTCCGTTGCGCGCGGCTTCCCCGAGCGATCTGGCCTATTCCCACGCGGCCGCGCGCGCGGTGACCCGCGAACACGCCCGCACGTTCTATTTCGCCTCCCATGTGCTGGGCCCGTCCGTGCAGCGGGACGCTTACGCGGTCTATGCCTGTTGCCGTTCGATCGACGATGCGGTCGATCGGGCCGCGGCCCGGGGTGAGTCGGTCCGGCCGGAGGTGGCGGGGGAAATCCTCGAGCGAGCCTTTGGGGCTGGTGGGAACCGGCCGGGGGAGGAGTGGATGCCGGCTTTTCGGGAAACTTCCGCTCGGAAAAAAATCAGGCGGCAGTGGTTTGAGGATCTGGCGATCGGAGTGGCGGGGGATGCCGGCCCGGTGGATCTGCAGTCCTGGAAAGAGCTGGATTTGTACTGCTACCGCGTGGCGGGGACGGTGGGACTGATGATGATGCGGGTGTTCGGATTGGAGGATGAGTCGGCGGAGCCCCGGGCGCTGGATCTCGGCCGGGGCATGCAACTGACCAATATTCTTCGGGATGTGGCGGAGGATGCCGCCGCCGGCCGGATCTATCTTCCCGCCCAAGAGCGGGAGGCTTATGGGGTGAGGAAAAAGGATCTCCTGGAGGGGCGGCCTTCCGGACGATGGCAGGAGTTCATGCGGTTTCAGGTGGAGCGGGCGCGGGAGCAGTATCGGCAGGCGGAACCCGGCATCGGGCGGCTGGCCGCGGGAGGGCCTCGTCTGGCCACTTGGCTGATGCGTGAGCTGTATGCGGGCATCTTGGATCCGATCGAGGCTTCCGGATACGACGTCTTTGCCCGCCGTCACTCCCTGGGCTTGGGCCAGAAAATTTGGCGGGGTGCCGGCGTCGTTCTGCGGCGGGCCGCGGGCTGGGCTTGATCAGATC
>CAZWQT010000078.1:0-5811 GCA_964635945.1 uncultured Akkermansia sp.
GCCGAAACCGCCCAAACCATCGCCGACCTCAAAGCCCAAGTTCAGCTCCTGATCGATCGGGTGAAACAACTGGAAGCAAAATCGGCCACCGCACCTACCCCAACCACCCCCGCCACTTCCCCTGCCCCGAATGACGCCACTCCCCAACCAGCCATGCAATCCCTGATGGAAATCCCGCAAGGGGGAACAACCGAAACAGCCCCGGCGACCACCCAGCACGGCCCAAGCCCGGTCCCCACGCTGGATATTTCAGAAAAAGGGCTGATTTTTCGATCCAAGGACAATCATCATGCCGTTCGCCTCGGCGGACTCCTTCAGGCGGATTTGCGGGAGTTCGTGGATGAAGGTTCCTCCACCGCCTCCAAATTTCTCATTCGCCGGGCCCGGCCTTACGCCTCCGGATATTTCTACGACGATTGGAATTACCGCTTGGCTCCGGAATTCGCCTTGGCGTCCCCGGATTCAACCACCTACTCCACGACGATTGCGGACTCCTTCATCAACTACAAGCCGATGGAGGAAATCCAGGTGCAGGCCGGAAAGTTCAAGGTGCCGGTCTCGCTCGAAATGAACGTCGGGCCCGCCTACACCATGTTCAACGAGCGGAGTGTCACCGAAAATCTGACGCCCAACCGGGATATCGGCGTCATGATTCACGGCCTCCTTTGGCAGGGAAAACTTTCCTGGGCCGCCATGGTCGGGGCCAACGCCCGCAACGACACCATCGACACCGGACTCGATGTGGGCTCAGGCAACAACGGCTATTTCCGCCTTTTTGCCCAACCCTTCAAGGACGAGGCCTCAATCCCGGAGGCCCTCCACGGACTGCGTCTGGGGATCGGCGGAAGCATTGGATATCAAACCCAATCCAATGCTGGAACCTCCGCCCTCTTTCAGGCCTATAGCACGGACGGCGGGAATGCTTTCTTCAGCTTCCCGGACGGATTAAACACCCAAGGGGAACGTTGGCGCCTCACTCCCCAGCTTTACTACTCATACGGCCCCTTCGGTCTACTGGGCGAATTTATCGCAGAGAAACAGGGTGTCAGCACCTCCGGCGTGGCTCCGGGCGGCGGTTTCACCAATTACGAAAGCACCGCCTGGAATGTCAGCGCCAATTATGTGCTGACCGGCGAGGATGCCACCCTGAATGGCATCGTTCCCCGCGAGCCGTTCGACCCGGAGAATGGAGGCTGGGGAGCGTGGGAAATGGCCCTGCGGTATGATGGAATGGCCCTCGGGGCAAATATGTTTCGCCCTGTGGCCCAGGGAGGACTCGGCGCCTCCGCCACCGAAAATGCCACCGCGGTCAACGGCGTCTCCTGGGCCATCAACTGGTACCTGAACCGGATCATCCGGCTGGGCCTGACGGTGGAATACAACGCTTTTACCGGCGGCGGCGCCCCTGGAACCGTCGTGGAGAACAATGAACTTGGATTTCTGACTCGGCTCCAGTTGATGTACTGATACCGGGTCCTTGTCCCGACTCAGGCGCACTGATAGAAATTCATGATGAACATCCATCTCATCGCCGCCTTACTACTTCTCGGAATCCTCGGTTTCACCCTCCCATCCGCAGCCGAAATCGCCCCCGAGAATGTTCGGGCCACCCTGCAGACCGGAAACGACCGGTTTCTGAATAACACCAGCAAGGCCCACAACTGGAGCGAGGAGAAGGTGAAAAAGACCGGAACCTTCGGCCAATCTCCCTCCGTGGCTGTGTTAACCTGCTCCGATTCCCGCACTCCGGTGGAGCTGATTTTTGATATGGGTGTGGGGGATATGTTTGTCTGCCGCAACGCGGGCGGCTTCGACACTCCTGAAGTCAACGCCACCTTCGAATACGGCGTGGCGGCTTTGGGCGTCCATACCCTTCTGGTCTTGGGGCACACGAAGTGCGGGGCGGTCACCGCCACCCTTCAAGGCAAGCCGGTTCCCGGAAATATCTCCCTCCTCACCCGATCTCTGCGCCCGGGAATTGAAAAAATCATCAAGGACAACAAGGATTTGTCGGAGGAGGCTAAACTCAACCAGGCGGTGGAAGCCCTCACCCGCTACCAGATGCTGGAGGTTCTGCGGAACAGCGAACTCCTCACGAAAGCCAAGGCGGATGGGAAACTCCAGGTTCTCGGAGCAATTTACGATGTGGAGACCGGGAAGGTCCGCTTCCTCGACTAAGCCTTAGCTTTCTCCCCTCTCGTTCTTCCGTCCTCCCTGCCCTAACCTCAGGGCATGTCCCCCCAACCCGAGCTTCTGGCGCCCGCGGGAGACTGGGACTGCCTCAAGGCGGCCGTCACCGCCGGTGCCGATGCCGTCTATTTCGGACTGCCCGCCTTCAACGCCCGACTCCGGGCCGAAAACTTCACCGAGGAGGATCTCCCTCAGGTGATGGAATACCTCCACGCCCGGGGCCGGCGCGGCTACCTCACGATGAATGTTTTAATCTTTCCCTCAGAGCTTGCCGAGGCCGAGCGTCTTCTTCGTCTGGTTGCTCAGGCCAAGGTCGACGCCCTGATCGTCCAAGACCTCGGTCTTGTCCGCTTAGCCAAGGCCGCCTGTCCGGTGATCGAGCTCCACGCCTCAACCCAAATGACCCTGACCTCCCCCGAGGGCATTGCTTTCGCCCGCCGCCAAGGTCTTCATCTTGCCGTTCTTGCTCGGGAACTTTCCCTCCGGGAATTGGCCAAATTCCCCGCCGCCACCGACCCTTCCGGCCTCCCCTTGGAGGTTTTTGTCCACGGAGCCCTCTGCGTGGCTTACTCAGGGCAATGTCTGACCAGCGAAGTTCTTGGCCGCCGCAGCGCCAACCGGGGTGAATGCGCCCAGGCCTGCCGGCTCCCTTATTCCCTGGAGGTAGACGGCCAGACACGCGACCTCGGCGATCGCTCTTATCTGCTCTCCCCCCAGGACTTGGCCGCGGTCGACGAGATCCCCGAGCTGATTCGGCTGGGTCTCCGCTCCTTCAAAATCGAGGGACGACTCAAATCCCCCGACTACATCACGGCGGTGACCTCGGTCTACCGTAAGGCGATCGACCGAGCCTTGGCGGCTCAGCCGGCACCCACCTCGCCCGAAGACCGATATCGGCTGGAGATGACCTTCAGCCGGGGCCTTTTTTCTGGCTGGCTCCATGGCGTGGACCACCAACAGCTCGTCCATGCCCGGTTTGGAAAAAAACGAGGCCCCCTCGCCGGCCGGATCGCCCGCACCGGCCCCGACTGGGTGGAATTGGAGGAGTCCATGGTCGCCCTCCGCCCCGGCGACGGAGTCGTCATCGACCGGGGAACCGACACCGAAAAAGAGCCGGGTGGTTTTCTTTTCGGTGTGGAGGGAAATCGGCTCCTCTTCCGCCGGGGTTCCCTGCCAGCCGACACGGCCAAGCCGGGCGACCGGGTCTGGAAGACCAAAGATCCCCAACTGGAAAAACAGTTGAAGGCCGAACGGTCCAAGGAAATACCTGCTGCCACCACCGCCCTGGATCTCCAGATCTCCGGCCGAATCGGCCAACCTCTCAAAATTCAAGCCAAGGTCGGCAATCAGATGGAGGCTATCCGGTCCTCCATCGCTCTTGCCGCCGCCAAGAATCGCCCCCTCACGGAAGACTCTTTACGGGAACAGTTGGGGCGGTTGGGTGGAACTACCTTCCACCTCGGTCAGCTCAACCTCGACCTGCCCGACCCGGTGATCCTTCCCGTTTCCGAACTCAACCGACTTCGCCGCGACCTCGTCTCCCGCCTCTCCTCCGCTGCATCAACGCGCAAACAATCCATGGACTGTTTGTCTGTTGCCGGAGCCCTCCTACCCAGCCTCCTTGCCCCCATCGCCGCCCAACGCTCTGCCGGAGAAGCCGTAAAACTCTCTGTCCTTTGCCGCGACCCGGCCCAAGCCGAGGGCCTTCTCGCCGAGTCCCCCGACCTCCTGTACCTTGACTTTGAAGATCTCCGCCGCTTTGCCCCCACCGTCGAGGTTATTCGCCGAAATTCCAAGGTCCCCGTCTTTCTCGCCACCCCTCGAATTCAGAAAGCCGGTGAAACCGGATTTTTTCGCCTGATCGAAAACGCCAAGCCGGACGGAGTCCTCATTCGCAACCTCGGCGGCCTCGATCATTTCCGCTCGCTCCAACTTCCCATGATCGGCGACTTCTCCCTCAATGTGGCCAATCCTCTTTCCGCCGACCTGTTTATTTCCGAAGGCCTTTGCCATCTCACCCCCAGTTACGACCTCGATATCGGCCAGATCCTCGAACTGCTCCGCACTGCCCCGCCGGAATGGTTTGAGCTCACCCTTCATCAGCACATCCCGATGTTTCACATGGAGCACTGCGTCTTCGCCGCCTTCCTTTCGCAGGGCAAAGACCACCTCACCTGCGGCCGCCCCTGCGACCGCCATCGGATTGCCGTCCGTGACCGCGTCGGCGAAGCCCATCCCATCCGGGCCGATGTCGGTTGTCGTAATACGGTGTTCAATGCCCGCCCCCAGTCCGGGGTTTCCCACCTGCCGGGTCTGCTCGAAGCCGGGCTACGAAAATTCCGGATCGAACTGCTGGATGAATCCCCCGAGGAATCGATCCGCCTTCTGCGCGCCTACCGGGATGCTCTCCATGGGCACAGTGACCCCCGCCGCCTCGCCAAAACACTCCATGCCCGCGACCAGCTCGGGGTGATATCCTCTTAAATCTCCGCCTTCTGACTCACGTAAACATTCACGTTCACGACCACCGAAGATTGCGGAATTGAGATTCCCACCCTCCTCCTACTGCCCTTGCCCGCGACTGAAGCCAGGCTTGCCATCAAAATTGTAAAGGTTCTCAAGCTTGACCCATTCGATACCGGCTTTTTGGATCCTCTCCAGCAAGCTCCGCAACGCTTCATGGGAGATCGCACCCGGCTTGTCCTCCGGCAACTGGAACCGGCACCGAGTCTCGTCGACCGTGAACGTCTCTGCCATCCCGCCGGGCCACACCTTCATCCCTCGGTTCGAAAGCATCTCCAGTTTCATCCCGTCTGTAGCCAGAGGCTGCAGCTTGGCCGCCAACTGATCCATTGTGCCCGTCGGCCAAAACACAAAGATATCCGCCCCCACCAGTTCCCGTTTGGCGGTATCCCGCTTGTACGGAGGGCGGGACGTCAGCGGCCGAGTCGGCGCCTTGGAATAGTCCACCGGTTTCAGCTTCGTCGGCTTTTGCCCAATCCGGGCAACCACTGCCTGCCCAAACTCCTTGGTCCCCACTTTCTGCTTGGAGACACCTTCACGGAAAATGTCATAGGTGTGGACCCCATCCTCAATGGTCTTAAGCCAAGCGTTGTGCACCTTCTCGGCCACGTCCGCCTGCCCGATATGGACCAGCATTTGCACCGCCCCCAGGAAGAGGCCCGAGGGATTCGCCAGGTTTTGGCCGGCCCGGCGTGGGGCCGACCCATGGATCGCCTCAAACATGGCACACCCGTCCCCGATGTTGGCCGATCCAGCCAGCCCGACCGATCCGGCAATCTGGGCCGCCACGTCGGAAAGAATGTCCCCATAGAGGTTGGGCATGACAATCACGTCAAACACCTCGGGCGTGTCGGCCAGCTTCGCCGCACCGATATCCACAATCCAGTGTTCCTTCTCGATATCGGCATACTCCGCACCGATCTCATCGAACACCTTATGAAAGAGACCATCGGTCATCTTCATGATGTTGTCCTTGGTGAAGCAGGTCACTTTCTTGCGACCGTAGGCCCGCGCATACTCAAAGGCATAGCGCACGATCTTCTCGCAACCGGGACGGGAGATCAGCTTGAGGCACTGGGTGACATCATAAGTGCGGCG
>CAZWQT010000079.1:0-5376 GCA_964635945.1 uncultured Akkermansia sp.
TTCTCCTGGATCACCTCCTGATAGTTCGGCTTGTTCGGGCTGGCGGGATTCACCACGTCCCAACCCCGGTCCGCCATCGCCACAAACATGCCCACGTCGGGTGAATTATCCTCGGGCTGAATCACGCTCCGGGCCTGCTCCTCCTCCGGGGTCCCGGAAACGGCCTGCTGCACCTGGTTGTTCCCTTTGCTGTTGGCGGAGCTGCCGGCCACCGTGCGGTCGGCGCGGTTCGCGTCCACCTCGGTCTTTTTAACCGGGACCTCCTTCACCGCACCCCCGGCCGTCTTATCTTCCTGCTGCTGGGCTGAGAGCGGCAGGGCAAAACAGACCCCCAAGGCGGTGGCCATGCACATTTCCTTCATGCTCATAGCTTATCCTCCCGTTTTTTGCCGGTCAACCGGCCCTCCCTCGACATCTATTCGCCGGTTGGCACGATTCCTCCATGCGGATTCTCGCGATCGACCCCTCCCTCCGGGGCACCGGCTTCGCCGTCCTGGAGGGCACGGCCGAAAAACCGGTGGTCTTGGCCTCCGGCACCATCAAAATCCCCGCCGCTCGACCATCCCATGCGTGTCTGGTGGAAATTCACGATCGGTTGGCGGAACTGATCCGGACGCACTCCCCCGAAGCCCTCGCCATCGAACTGATCATTTATGTCCAAAACACCCGCACCGCCATCATCCTTGGCGCCGCCCGGGGAGCCGCTCTCCTCGCCGCCGCCCGGGCCGGCCTGACGATCCACGAATATCCGCCCAAACTCGTCAAAAAGGCCTCCACCGGCAAAGGCGCCGCCCGCAAGGAACAGGTCTCCTTTATGACCCGCGCCCTCTTCGGTCTCCGCCACAACCCTGCTCCCGACGAAGCCGATGCCCTCGCCGTCGGCCTTACCCATCTCCGTCGTTCCGCCTTCTCCGCCCGGACCTTGGCGGCAGTTTCCTGACATGATCTCCTTTGTCGAAGGCATCCTGACGGAATCCTGGCCCACCCGCGCCGTCATCAGCTGCCAGGGAGTCGGCTACGAAGTGCAGATTCCTGTCACCACCTACGACCGCCTGCCTAAGGCCGGCGAAAAAGTCCGGCTCCTCACCCATCTCGCCATCCGGGAAGACGACCACACCCTTTATGGATTCTTTTCCACCGGAGAACGGGATCTGTTCCGCCTTCTCCTTCACCACGTTTCGGGAGTCGGCCCCAAGACCGCCCTCTCCATCCTCGCCGGCACCACGCCGCAGACTGTCCGCGACGCCGTCGCCACGGGGGACACCACCACCCTGGCCAAATTGAAGGGGCTTGGAAAAAAAACGGCGGAACGGATCGTCCTCGAGCTTCGCGACAAACTCCCGGCGCTCGACGCGCTGGCCGGCGGCGCTCCGTCAAAATCCTCCCCCGCCCCGCTGGCCGGAAATTCCCAGGACGCCCTGCTGGCCCTGCTCGCCCTCGGTTACAAATCGGCCGAGGCGCAAAAAGCCCTCGCCGGCCTCGACTCCTCCAAACTTTCCGGCGAACTCGTCCGCGAAGCGCTCCGGAAACTAGGTTAGGGACTCGCCGTTCTCGCTTTGGTAGGGCGGCTTCTCCGAAGCCGCCTCGCCCTGGTTTCAAAACTTCACTGTCCCACGAGGCGGGTTGGAACAACCCGCCCCACCTAAACCCCTCGACTTTTTCCGCCCGTTTCGATACGTTCTCCGGCTCAACAAGGAACCAACCAAGGAAAAAACTTTATGGCCCTCGAATCCGCTGAACGCACCCGTCACCTCACCCCCTCCGCCACGCTGGCCATTGATGCCCGCGCCAAGACCATGAAGGCCGAAGGCCTCGACGTGGTCGGCTTCGGTGCCGGCGAACCGGATTTCGACACCCCTGAGCACATCAAGGCCGCCGCCATGGGCGCCCTCGACGCCGGTTTCACCAAATACACCCCCTCCTCCGGCATTCCTGAGCTCCGCTCCGCCATCTCCGAGAAACTAAAAGCCGACAACGGCCTCTCTTACGAGCCTTCCCAGATCATCGTCACCTGCGGGGCCAAGCACGCCTGCTTCAACGCCATTCTCGCCGCCATCAATCCCGGCGACGAGGTTCTCATCCCGGCCCCTTACTGGCTGAGCTATCCGGAAATGGTGCGCGTCGCCGGCGGCGAGCCCGTCATCGTCCCGACCTCCGCGGAAAACGGCTACAAGCTGACGCCTGAACTGTTCCGCGAATACATGAGCCCCCTGACCAAAATGGTCATCCTTAACACCCCCGGCAACCCGACCGGCACGGTTTACAGCGAGAACGAGCTGGCCGCCCTGGCCGAAGTCGCCCTCGACGAGGAGATCTACATCCTCTCGGACGAAATTTATGAAAAGCTCACCTACGAGGATGCCAAGCACTCCTCCTTGGCCTCCTTCAGCAAGGAAGTTTACAACCTCACCTTCACGGTCAACGGCTTCAGCAAGCCCTACGCCATGACCGGTTGGCGGCTCGGCTACGTGGCCGCACCCGCCCACCTCGCCAAGGTCATCGACTCCATCCAGAGCCACACCACCTCCCATCCCACCTCCTTCGCCCAGAAGGGCGCCCTCGCGGCCTACAAGGGGCCGCAGGACTGCGTGGCGGAGATGAAAAAGGAGTACGACAAACGCCGCCGCCGCTTCTGCGATCTGCTGGCGCTTATCCCGAAGCTTTCCTATGTGAAGCCGACGGGCGCGTTCTACATCCTCGCCAACATCTCGAAGACCGGCCTCACCTCCACCGAGTTTGCCGAAAAGCTTCTCGAGAAGGAACGCGTCGCCGTGGTTCCCGGCAAAGCCTTTGGCGACGATCAGACGGTCCGGCTTTCCTACGCCACTTCGATTGAGCAAATCGAGGAAGGCGCCCGCCGGCTGGCCAAATTCTGCAAATAATTCCCTCCCCCCAAGGGGTTTGCAAAAAATCGGCCGGATGGCCTTGCGCAACCGTAGCGCTTAATTATCCTCCCCACCCATGAGCTTACTTTGGATTCTGACCTTCTTCGGAACGATGGCCATTTCCCTCTGGGCGGCCGCCCGGGTGAAGTCCGCCTACGCCCGCGGCAGCGAAGTGCCCGCCTCCTCCGGCTACACCGGGGCCGAAGCTGCCGCCAAGATCCTGGACGCGGCCGGCATTCACGATGTCGAAATCACGGAACACGACGGCCTGCTCGGGGACCACTACGACCCGATGCACAAGCGGCTCGTCCTCTCGACCCAGAACTACCACGGCCACTCGGCCGCGGCCCTCGGCGTGGCCGCCCACGAATGCGGCCACGCCATCCAGCACAAGATCGCCTACGCCCCGCTGCAGTGGCGGATGGCGGCCGTCGGAGCCACCACGTTTGCCTCGCAAATCGTCACCTGGCTTCCCCTGCTTGGCCTCTTCACCGGCATCGGCGGTTTCACCTCCCAGACCTACCTCATGCTGATGGTGGCCGGTTGGGGCGTGATCATGCTCTTCAACCTCGTCACCCTCCCGGTTGAATTCGACGCCTCCCGCCGGGCCCTGCAAATCCTGCCCAAAATGCGCTTCATCTCCCCGGGCAAAGAGACGCAAGCCGTCGACTCCGTGCTTCGGGCTGCCGCCTGGACTTATGTCGCCGCCTTTATCACCTCCTTGCTCTATCTTCTCTGGCATCTGCTCCCGCTTTTGGCCGGTCGACGGCACGATTGATCTGCTTTTTTAAACTCAAAATATGGGGAATGGGCGGCTGACCTACACAAGGTATTGTGGATCAAACTGAAATATTTATTGCAAATCCTCCCTTCCGTTCTTAACTGAATCAAGAGGAAGTATCTGTTGATCCGAGCCACCCTTGCCACTTTGCTCGTTGCCTCCCTGGTGACCGCTACCGGTTGGGCAGCTTCCACCCCGTCTTCGGAGACCTACTCGCACCCTCTTCTTAGCCAAATCTATGAAATGCACTCTTTGGCGGAGGCTGGAAACAAAGACGCCACCCGCCGTCTCGTGGCCTGGCTCGAGGAACTGACCTCCGAGCAGCCGGACAACGGGATTCTCTTGGTTTACCTCGGGAGTGCCTACACCCTCGCCAGCCGGGATGCCTTCATCGGCCCAGGCAAACTCCGCTACCTCATGGCTGGCCGGGACTGCATGGACCGCGCCGTTACCATGCGCCCCGACGACGCCAACGTCCGCTTCATCCGCGCGATCAATAATTACCATCTCCCCACCATCTTTAACCGCCGCAGCATCGCCCGGGATGACTTCCGCCAGCTCGTCGACCAGCTCGCCAAACACCCCGAGGCCGTCGATGGCCTCACCTCTCTGGCCATTTACTACTACGCCGGCCTCTGCTTCGCCCAGCTGGAGGAAGAATCCAACGCCCGCGCTTCCTGGGAGAAGGGCCTCAATTTAAAGATCAGTGGCCCCCTGACCGCCAAGATCACGGACGAACTCAACCGCCTGACTCCGACCGCCTCTGGCCAGTGACCCGGCCTCCTGGCCAAGCTTACATCTCCTCCGCGCGGATCCGCCGCCGGGTTCGCGAACTGGGCCAGTCCATCCGCAAGTTTTACAAAAACCGCCCCCTCACCATCGTTGCCCTGCTCAAGGGTAGCGTCTTTTTTGTCGTCGATCTTCTGCGCCATCTGGAACCCTCCACCGAGGTGGAGTTCTGGACGGTCTCCAGTTATCAGGGCACCCGCTCCACCGGGCGGTTGCACGGCCTTCGCCAGTGCCGGGGAAATTTCCGGGGCCGGGATGTTCTGCTGATCGACGACATTCTCGACTCGGGTCTCACCCTCGCCCACACGCGTGACCACGCCAAACGCCTCGGCGCCCGCCGGGTGGAAATCTGCGTCCTCCTGAACAAAAAAAGGAAACGGGTCCGTGCCGTGGCTGCCCGCTGGGTCGGCTTTCCCATCGCGGATCGCTATGTCATCGGGTACGGCCTCGACATGGACCAGCGCTACCGCGCCCTCCCCTCCATCCGCGCCCTGCCCGAGGGAGTTTAGTTTCAATCTGGGGTGGGGCGGGGTCGATGACCCCGCCTGAACCGAATTTTTTAGATTTGAAAGTTAAACGCAGGCGGCCTCATCGAGGCCGCCCTACCGGATCATTCGGCGATATCCTCGTTCCACAGCTCCGGCTTCGCCTGGATAAAATCCCCCATCATCTTCACCAGTTCGGGCTGATTCAGGATCACCACCTCCACGCCCTGCGAACGCAAGAAATCGGGGGCTCCGGGAAAATTGACCGCCTCCCCCACCACCACCCGGGGGATCTTGAACTGCACGATCGTCCCCGAACACATGAAGCAGGGGCACAGGGTGGAGTAGATCACGGTGTCGCGATAACTTTTCTGCCGGCCGGCATTCATCAGACAGTCCATCTCGCCGTGCAGGATGGCGCTGCCTTTTTGCACCC
>CAZWQT010000080.1:0-5149 GCA_964635945.1 uncultured Akkermansia sp.
TTTCCGTGAAGTGGTTCCGGATCAACTTTTCGCCCAAGCCGACGGCCTCGAACAGTTGTGATCCGTGGTAGCTGGTGAGCATGGAGATGCCCATTTTCGACATGATCTTGAGCAGGCCCTTGTCCACGGCCTGGCGGTAGGAGGAGGTAATCTTGGCGGCATCCATGTCAGGCAGGGCGCCCTCGGCCTGCCAGCGGGAGGCCAGTTCCCAGACCAGATAAGGGCAGACCGCGGAAGCGCCGAAGCTCACGAGGCAGGCGAAATGGTGGACATCCCGGCAATCGCCGGTATCGGCGATCAGGGAGGCGCGCATGCGTAGGCCGGCGCGGATGAGGGCGTGGTGGACGGAGGAGACGGCCAAGAGCATGGGGAGGGCGGCCTGTTCGGCGGTGGTGTTGCGGTCGGACAGGCAAAGAATCGAGACCCCTTCCTTCACGGCGGCGGCGGCCTCATCGGCCAATGCATGCAGGCGCTTTTTGAAGGCTTCCGGTCCCCCGGAAACCGGGAACAGAACCGAAAGCGTCTTGGAGCGGAGGTGCGATTCTTTCTGGCTGAGAATGGCGGGCAGTTCCGCGGGGGCGATGACGGGGGATTCCAGGCGGAGGAGCCGGATATGCTCCGGCCCGTCGGTGAGCCAGTTGGGCCGGGTACCCAGGTAGACCGCGGTGGACATGACGAGTTTTTCGCGGATCGGATCGATGGGGGGATTGGTGACCTGGGCAAACAGTTGGCGGAAGTACTGGTATAAGAGCCGCGGCTTCCGCGAGAACACGGCAAGGGCGGCATCATCGCCCATGGATCCGATGGCCTCCTCGGCCTTTTGGATCATCGGGAGAAGAATAATTTTCAGTTCCTCGTCCGAGTAGCCAAAGGAAAGGAGCCGGGCGTTCAGATCGGTGCCGACCGGGGGGAGCTGAGCGGGCGCGGTGGGGAGGGTGCGTAGCCCGTTTTTGACCCACTCCCCATAGGGTTTGGCCGAGGCGGCAAACTTCTTGATGTCGTCGTTGCGGAGAAGTTTTTTGTTCACCGTGTCGACCGCGATCATTTCGCCGGGGCCGAGCCTGCCTTTTTCCGCGATGTTTTTCTCCGGCAGGTCGCCAATCCCGACCTCCGATCCCATGACGATGAGACCGTCCTTCGTGATCTTGTAGCGGGCGGGGCGCAGGCCGTTCCGGTCCAGGCAGGCGGCGACCATCCGGCCGTCGCTGAAGGCAAGGGCGGCGGGGCCGTCCCACGGTTCATTCAAACATTCGTGGTACTCGTAGAAAGCACGGACATCTTCAGGAAGGTTGTCCTCCGAGCGGAAGGCGGAGGGGACGAGCATGAGCATGGCATCCAGCGGGCCGCGGCCGGTGATGGAAAGGAGCTCGAACGCGTTATCCAAGCCGGAGGAGTCGCTGCCCCCGGGCTGAATGATCGGGTGGAGCAGAGGGAGGTCGGCCGGCGCGATGCCGGGGCTGGCGAGGTCGGCCTCCCGGGCGCGGACCCAGTTGCGGTTCCCGCAAAGGGTGTTGATCTCGCCGTTGTGGGCGAGCATGCGGAACGGATGGGCGAGGGGCCAGGTGGGGAAGGTGTTGGTGCTGTAACGCTGGTGAAAGACGGCGAGGGAGGTTTCGAAGGCCGGATCCTGCAGATCGGGATAGAAGCGGCCGAGCTGGGTCCCGGTCAGCATGCCTTTGTAGACGATGACGCGGGAGCTGAAGGACGGGATGTAGAAGGGCGGCGTGCGGTCGGCGGCGCAACGGTGCTCGATTTCGTTCCGGGCGAGGAAAAGGAGAAGCTCGTAGGCGTCATCGGAAAGTTTTTTGGCGTCGGGCCGGGCCACGAGAAGCTGCTCAATCTTAGGGGCGGAGGCGGCGGCTTTTTCGCCGAGGATGCGGAGGTTGACGGGGACGGGACGCCAGCCGAGGACCTGCAGGCCGCGGCGGGTGATGACCTCCTCGGAAATGCGGCGGATGTGGGCCTGGGCGTAGTTGTCCGAGGCGGGGAGGAAAAAGACACCCACGGCAAGGTCAGCATCATTGTAAAGGCGTTGACCGAGCTTCTCCACCTCGTGTCGGAAAAATTTGGCCGGGATCTGGGTGAGGACGCCGGCCCCGTCGCCGGACTTGGCATCGGCGTCGAGGGCGCCCCGGTGGGCGAGTTGGCAGACGCAGCCAATGGCCCGTTCCAGAATGGAATGAGATTTGCGACCCTGAATGTCCGCAACGAAACCCACGCCGCAGGAGTCATGCTCTTGGGCGGGATGGTAGAGGCCTTGGGCCGGAGGCAGTCCGTAATTCAACGGGAATTTAGGCATCGAAGGGAAATCGTACTTGAGATGGCCCTCGGCGCAAGAAGGAGGTTGGGAATCCGCTTGAGGATCAAAGGGTTTCGGGGAATTCTCCCTTATGGCCCTTCGGCGACCCTCGGGCATCCGTCGTATCCGCAAAGTGGTGGTCTGCCTCCGCAAGGGGCGGCCCGGCAACGGGGGTGTGGCGATGGTGCTCAAAGAGATTCTGCGCGAGTGCGGGGTGAAGGCCGTCTGGGTCGCTGAAAGTGGGCTCAAGCGGGCGGCGGGCCGGGGGGTGGATGCTTTGGTGGTGGGCGGCGGCGACGGAACGATGCTGCATGCGGCCCAGGCGACGATGGGTTCCGGGATTCCCATCCTGGGCATCAACCTTGGTTCGCTCGGTTTTCTTACTTCCGTGAAGGCCGAGGAGATCGGTTATCTCCTTCCTAAAATTTTTTCCGGCCAGTACGGCCTGAGCACGCGCTCGGTTCTTTCCGCAAAAATGGAGGGAGGCGGCCGCTCCTGGTGCGCACTGAACGAGATTTTCGTCTCCCCCGCTCCGGGGAGTCTGATGGTGCGGGTGAGGGTCAAGGTCGGTGGGGAGTTTTTAAGCGAATATCACGCCGACGGCTTGCTGGTGGCGAGTCCCACCGGCTCCACAGCCTATTCGCTTTCCGCGGGGGGGCCGCTGGTGAGTCCCCGGGCGAAGGCGTTGGTCCTGACCCCGGTATGTGCCCATGCCATGGCGCAACGGCCGGTAGTGGTGGGGGAACAGGAGGGGGTGGAGCTTTCCCTGAGTCCGTCCGAAAAGGCGGCCTGGCTTCGGATCGACGGGGTGCTCGTGGGCAGACTCACGCCGGGGAAGGTGTTGCGGGTGACGGTGGCCAAACCGGTGGTCCGGCTGATGCATCCGTCCGGCGTTGGGTTTTACGGGTTGGCGAGGCAGAAGCTGGGCTGGAGTGGTTCGACGGCTCGGGGCGGTCGATGAAGTTGGCGGAACTGATCCAGCCCCGCCTTGTTCTCCTCGACATCAAGGAAACACGGCGCACGGCGGCGATTCATGAGGTGGCGCTGTTGCTGGAAAAGGATCCGGACATGATCAATTTCCGTTCGTTTTACGACGAACTGCTCGCCCGTGAGCGGCTGGAGGCCACCAGCCTGGGAAATGGGGTGGCCTTTCCCCATGCCCGCACCGATCACGTCAAAAAAATGGTGCTGGCGGTCGGCCGCAGTCCGGCGGGCGTCCTGTTTGAGAACAGCGGGGAGACCATTCACCTGATCTTTGTGATTGGGACCCCCCGGAGGATGGTGACGGAATATCTGGCTCTCGTCGGGGCGATGGCGCGGTTGTTACGGAACGGGGAGGTGCGGACCAAGTTGATGGACGCCAAGACGCCGGAGGAATTTGCGGCGGTGTTTGCGGAGGATCCCGAGGCGGTGTGAGGGTCCGGTTGCGCGATCTCGCGGAGAGCCTGGGCCTCTCGGTCATGGCCGTCTCCAAGGCGCTACACGATGCCCCGGACATTGGGGCGGCGACCAAGGAGAGGGTGCGGGCGGAGGCGGAGAAGCGCGGGTATTGGCCCAATCAGGCGGCCCGGAGTTTGCGGAGCAAGCACAGCGGACTGATCGGGCTGCTGGTGCCGGATCTTGGATCCGAGGAGAGTTCCGGCATTGCCAGTGGATTGCTCAAGGCCGCGGAGGCGGCGGGAGTTTCCGTGATGCTGGGAAGCCCGGGGGACAAGAAGGGGGGGGAGTCGGCCCAGGTGAAGGCGATGATGGGCCGCGGTGCGGAGGCCATCTTCATTTTACCGCGGATCTCAACCGAGCATCGTTCCCTGGCTTTGGAGGCGGTGACGCAGGCGGGATTGCCGGTGATTTTCTTTCAGAGGTATCCGGCGGATGTGGGTCCGGGCCGGGCCCAGGTCAGCTGGGTGATGCGGGACATGGGACAGGCGGCGCAACTGGTGCTGGACGATTTGTGGAAGCTCGGGCACCGGAGGGTGGCTTATCTCGGCGGTCATCCGGCCGAGCGGAGTCATGCCGAGCATTTGCGGGCGGTCCGGGACGGGGCCCTGCAGCGGGGCATGGAGCTTTTTGGGGAAGCGACCATGGCCGGGTTGACTCCGGAGGACGGGGAAAGGGAGATGGTTAAGCTTCTGGAGAAAAAAAACCGGCCGGCTGCGGTGATCTGTGGAAATGACGCGGTGGCGAGCGGCGTGGTACGGGCCGCGCTGGCGGCGGGGTTGAAAGTTCCCGAGAATCTCAGTGTGACGGGATTGGGGGACGGGGAGTTGGCTAAATATGGGCCCGTGCCTTTGACGACGGTGGGGTTTGGGAACCTGGGAAAAGCCGGGTTTGAGCTTTGGATCGGGATCCGGGAGGGAGGGGAAATGAAGCCGAGGATTGTGGGGTGTGAGCTGATTGACCGCGGATCCACCGCGGCGGTGCGGGAACGGGATTAGGATGAGGATTAGGTAGGGCGGGTTGGCCCCCGCTGACCTACCCCCGCCCATCCTCGCTAACGCCTCCGGCGATTGTTTGGGTCCGCTGACGCGTCGGGATTCAATGAGGCCGCCTGCGTTGGAAGTTTTAGTTATAAAAACACGAATCAGGCGGGTTCATCGAACCCGCCCCACCTAAGTTTAAAAACGCGATTTAATCCCCAAAGCAGATGCCGATTTCGCGGGCGTGGTGGACGAACTGGCCCTTGGGCGGGACCGTGCGAATCCGGGCCACGGCATCGGCGATGGGCACCCCGCCGATCTCATAGTTCTGATAACTGACCATGTGGCTGAACTTGCCCTTCACCACCAGTTCGACGGCGCCGACGCCGAAACGCGTGCCGAGGATCCGGTCGAGCGCGGTGGGGTTGCCGCC
>CAZWQT010000081.1:0-5095 GCA_964635945.1 uncultured Akkermansia sp.
GCGGGCCGCGGGCTGGGCTTGATCAGATCCCGTGGGAAATGCGGGCGGCGAGAAAAAGACCCAGCATGATCGCCAGGGTGATCGCGGGCCGGGCATCCGGCCTTGCAGAGGGCTTGGCGTGGATGGGGGTGATCCAGGCCATCAACGCACTGAAAATAAACCAAGAGAAGTAGTTTTGGGGCGGAACGTAATTGCCGGCCCAAATCCAATATCCGCGGATGGCGTAGGCGAACGGCTCCATCAGAAAATCAAACAGCAGGGCAAAGGCACCCGTGGCGATGGCCAGAGGGGCGCGGGTGGCTCCGTGCCAATACTGGCTGAGGGTCAGGTTGGCGCCGGCCACCACGGTGAACCACGCCATGGGAATGGCCAAGGGAAGGACACCGCCCAACCGCGGGCCGAAGGCGTCCGTGTAGGTGTAGGTTCCAAAAGGAATTCCGGTGAGGGTGCCGACCGTTTCCAAAATCCCGGAAGCCACGAGGATGACGGCCGCGCTGAAACGCGCTTTTTTCAGGCCGAGGCGGTCGACGGCGGAAAAGTAAACGTGGGTCGAGGCCAAGAGCATCGAGACGAAATCTCCGTTGCGCAGGCAGAACGCCACGAAGGAGGTCAGCCAATGGGGAAGGGGAAGCGACTCTGCCCAAGCCGGGGTTAGTCGGAAGGTGATGGCCAACAGGCCGATTCCCGCCCAGATCAGAAAAAATTTCCAAAGGGCTTCGCGAAGACGTCGGGGGATCACTCCTTGAGGTAAGAGCAGGCCTGCACGGGAGACAAGCCGGGTCGGCGTTGACTCGACTCCCCGGGAGGAGGAGAAAGGGAGATGCGTCCCATGCGAAAAATTCTGGGTATCCCCATGACGGGGTGGCTCTGCGCGGGGGGCAGCGGCCTGATCCTGACGTTGGGCTTTGCACCGTTTTCCCAACCGGTCGCCGGTTGGGTGGGGTTGATTCCCCTCGCCTACTACGGGCAACGGCAGAGACCGGAGAGGCGGGAAGCCTTTCTTTTGGGTTGGTTTTTCGGCTTCAGCCACTTTCTCACCAGCCTGAGTTGGCTCCAAACCGTGACGGTGGCTGGCTGGGCCGCGCTCAGCGCCTATCTCGCGATCTATCCGGCGCTCTGGTTTGTGCTTTGGGTAAGGTTGGCGGGGCGCAACCCCGAAACGATGACCAGTGGGGGAAATATCCGGCATGCTTTGACCGGAGCCTCGGCTTGGGTCGCCACCGAATGGTTGCGCGGCGTGGTGATGAGCGGGTTCGGCTGGAACTCGCTGGGAGTCTCCCAGGCGGAGCTTCTGCTGATCGCCCAAATTGCGGACTTGGGTGGAGTGCTTTTGGTTTCCTGGGTGGTGGCTTTTGCGGGGCTAACCCTGGCTCTGACCGCCCGGAGGTTTGAATTGGAAATCCGCGGATCGCAAAAGTGGCGGCCCCGCTGGGACTTCACGATGGGAGTGGTTGTAGTCGGATGTTCCATGGTCTACGGAGCGCGGACGCTTCTGCGTCCTTTTCCGGAGCCGGTCGTCACCATGCGCTATGCTGCCATCCAACCGGCGGTCCCCCAGGATCCCTGGCGTTCGGCCAAGGTGGCGCGGGTGGCGGAGGAGTTGCGGAAGTGGAGTGAGCTCGCGCTGGTCGGGGGTGGACCCGTGGATCTTTTGGTCTGGCCCGAGAGTCTGGCCGGAACCGGCTGGCGGGAGGAACCAGAGCTGCAGGCGGCGATGCAGGCGGCACGCCGGATGGGTGCGCGGGCCCTCTTGACCGGATCTCTCGATATCCGGGGACCGGACACCTTCAACTGCGCTGTTCTTCTGCAAGGCCCGGAGGGAGGAGTTCCGGAGGTTTACGACAAAACTCATTTGGTGGTGATGGGGGAATACGTCCCTCTGGCGGACTTGTTTCCCTGGCTCCGCAAGCTGGTTCCCCCCGGTGGGGATCTCACGGCCGGCCACCGACCGGGGTTGTTGACTTTGGATCCTGCGGGCGTTCGCCTGGCGCCGTTGATCTGTTTTGAAGACACCGTGCCGCGGGTGGTGCGTCGCGCTGCCCAAAAACTTCCGCATCTGCTCGTTAATTTGACCAACGATGCGTGGTTTGGCGCCTCCGCGGGCTCCCGCCAGCATCTGGAAAACGCGAGGCTTCGGGCGGTGGAGTGTCGGTTGCCGCTTTTGCGCGCGACGAACGACGGGGTCACCGCCTTGGTGAACCCCCGCGGGGTGGTCATGGCGGAGGTCCGCGATCCGGAAACCGGATCTATCCGGGAGCCTGGCTTTCTCCGGGGAGAGCTGGAGTTGGCGGAACCCAAAATGACATTTTATGTGCGCTGGGGGGAGTGGCCGGTCTGGATTTCCTTGGCTGCGGTCGGGTTGGGTCTCTGGTTCCGGCGGGAACCCGCTTGAGCCAAGGCTGCGGGCGGGGCATGCTTTTTCCTCATGACCCTTCCGGCCGAGACAATCGATTTAGCCTCCGTGGACTCCCGCTTGCGGGAGTTGCGGAGGTTTCTTTGACCCGGCCAAGCTTGCAACCCAGCTAAAGGAGCTTGAGGGCCGGATGGCCGCCCCGGATTTCTGGAGTGATACCGGGAAGGCACAGAAAGTTTCCGCTGAGGCCACTGCCCTCCGTCGCAAGCTTGAGCAGATGAGGGATTTGGAAAAAAGAATCGGCGATCTGCCGGTTCATCAGGAACTGGCGGAAGAGGACGGTTCCGAGGCCGCCCGCAAGGAGTTTGCCGAGGAAATCAGGCAGTCGGTGGCCCAACTCGACCAGGCGGAGGTGCAGTTCATTCTTTCCCAGCCTGATGACCGAAGAAACGCCATCCTGAGCCTGAATGCCGGCGCCGGCGGCACGGAAGCGTGCGACTGGGCCAACATCCTTCTTCGCATGTACCAACGTTGGGCGGAGCGGAGGGGGTACAAGGTGGAAATGCTCGACATCCTTTCCGGGGAAGAAGCCGGGATCAAAAACGCCATGCTCCGTATCATCGGCGATAATGCTTACGGGTATCTTAAGGCGGAGCGGGGCGTACACCGATTGGTGCGAATTTCCCCCTTCAATGCCCAGGGGAAACGCCAGACCTCGTTTGCCTCAGCCGAGATCGTCCCCGAGCCTGATGAGGAGCAGGAGATTTTGATCCCCGAAAAGGACATCCGGGTGGACGTGTTTCGGGCCGGGGGTCACGGAGGGCAAGGGGTGAACACGACCGATTCCGCCGTCCGGATCACCCATTTGCCGAGTGGACTGGTGGTGACCTGTCAAAATGAACGCTCCCAGATCAAGAACCGGGCCACGGCCATGAAGGTGTTGGCCGCCCGCTTGCGTCAGCTGGAGTTGGACAAAAAGAAAGCCGAGCAGGAGCAGAATTATGCGGCCAAGGGACAAATTGGTTGGGGGCATCAGATCCGCTCTTACGTGCTCCAGCCGTATCAAATGGTGAAGGATCTGCGGACAGGGGAGCAGACCAGCGATGTGCAGGCGGTGTTGGATGGCGAGATTGACGCCTTTCTGAACGCCTTTTTAAAAGGCAAGAAGCGGTCGGGGCCGATCGAGGACGAGGAGGAGGAATGAAGGGTTCTGACCGGTTGGCCCAAATCCTCGCGACGAAGCGAAAAGAGGCGGAAGTCCTTGAGTCCCGTAAAGCCGACCTCAAAAAGGAGGCGTTGCAACGGAACGAATATCGGGGTTTCCGCAGTCAGCTCTTTCAGCCTGGTATCGTCACCGTCATCGCGGAATGCAAGGCGGCCTCACCCACGGCCGGGACCATCACGGACAAGTACGACCCGGTGGACCAGGCGAAGCGGTATGAGCAGGGCGGTGCGGGGGCGATTTCCGTCCTGACGGACCGGGAGTTTTTCCGGGGCTGCCTCGAGGATATGCAAAAAGTCCGCGCGGCCGTCCGGGTGCCGGTGTTGCGCAAGGATTTTATCCTGACGGAGGCACAAGTGTATGAAAGCATCGCGGCGGGGGCGGACGCCTTCCTGCTGATTGTGGCGGCGTTGACGGATGCGGAGTTAAAGGGGTTGTACGAATTGGGTCGGGGCCTGGGCGCGGATGTTCTGGTCGAGGTGCACGACATGAAAGAGATGGACCGGGCGTTGGAGATGGAGGCAGACATCATTGGAATCAACAACCGGAACCTGCACACCTTTGAGGTGAGCCTGAAAACGACGGAGGAGTTGGCCACGGAGATTCCTGCCGAGTGTCTGGGGATCAGCGAGAGCGGAATCCGGACGAGGGAGGATGTGAAGTTCGTGACCGAACAGGGGATCCACTGCCTTTTGGTGGGGGAGTCCTTGATGCGGGACGGCGATCCGGCGGCGGCTTTGGAAAGGTTAAAGGGCTGAGAATTCGGAAGGGCCCGGGGGCTTTCGGCAGGATTGAGCCAGAAGTATTGAAGAATTATCCCGAGATTGGGGCGGGCTGGGGATTGCCCGCCCTACCCAAGTTTTGGCCTTTGGTTTAGCGTCGTTCATGATTTGGAGGGTTGTGATGATCGCCGCTTGTTTGGGCGGCATTTCCGCTTTGGCTCAAGAGACCAACCTCCCTGCGTTCCGATTGGGGATCGACGTGTTAGCGGACGGCGGCTTCCGGGAACTAAAGGGAAAACGGGTCGGTTTGGTGACGAATCCTTCCGGGGTGGACGGTCGCGGCGTGCCGAGCTGGAAGCGGTTTCGGGAATCGGCCGAAGTGAATCTGGTGGCGTTGTACGGGCCGGAGCACGGCGTCTTCGGCAAGGTGGGGGCGGGAAAGCACGTTTCCGGGGAGCGGCATGGGGAGGATAAGAACAACGATGGCAAGATCACCAAGGACGAGGAGTCGGGGATCAAGGTGTACTCCCTGTACGGCGCCACCCGGAAGCCGACGCCAAAGATGATGGAAGGGGTCGACGTGATTGCCTACGACCTGCAGGACGTCGGTTGCCGCTCCTACACTTACATCAGCACCCTGGGACTCGTGATGGAGGCGGCGGCGGAGCATGACGTGGAGGTGATGGTGCTGGACCGTCCCAACCCCCTAGGAGCCAAACGGGTGGAGGGCCCGCGCCCGCAGGGGCCGGAAGTGATTCCATCCTTCATCGGACAGTTTGACGTGCCCTATGTCTACGG
>CAZWQT010000082.1:0-4905 GCA_964635945.1 uncultured Akkermansia sp.
GATTTCTCCCCAAGGGATTTTAAGTCCCTTGTGTCTGCCATTCCACCACCCGGGCGGACGGAATCATCTTGGGCTGGTTGGGCGGGAGGATAAAGGCGGATGAAGGTCAGCCTGCGGAAAGGATCTTTTGTAGGCCGGCCGTTAAATCGAAAGAAGGACCCCAGCCGGTAGAGCGGATTTTTTCAATGGAGGCGGAAGAGTGGAGAATGTCGCCGGCACGGGCTGGGGCGTGGCGGATTCCCGAGCGGAGGCCGGTGAGTGCGCAGATCATCTCCGCCAAGCGGAGAACCGAGACGGAGTGGCCCGAGGCCACATTATAGACGCCGGCCATCTTCGGGGAGAGGGCGGCATGTTCGAGGGCCGAGGTGATGTCTTCGACATAGACAAAATCCCGGGTCTGGTGACCTTCGCCGAAAATGGTGAGGGGGGTGCCGGCGCGGGCCGCCTCGATAAATCTGGGGACGGCGGCCGCGTAGGGACCGCGAGGATCCTGGCGAGGGCCGTAGACGTTGAAGAAGCGCAAAGCGACGGCGGGGAGAGGTCCCGCCGCACAAAGCTTTTCCCCTGCCAGCTTGGATTTGGCGTAGGGGCTGGCCGGGGCCACGGGGGACGTTTCAGTCTTTGGCATGGTGGGTTCATCGCCGTACACGGCGCAGGAGCTGGCGAGGACAAAGCGTTGGGCGCCGGCTTGCGCGGCCGCGGCCAGGAGCCGGTGGGTGCCTTCGACATTGATTTCCTGGCACCGGGCGGGGTGGGCCACGGATTCCGGAACACTGACCAGGGCGGCGAGGTGAAAAACATGGGTCGCGCCGGCACAGGCTTCGGCGAGGGGCGCGGGGTCGAGGATGGAGCCCTGAAGAAAGGTGCAGTCGATGCCCGCCAAGTTCTCCTTTTTCCCGGTCGAGAGGTCATCAAGGACGGTGACAGGTCCCTGGGTCGACAAGCGCCGAGCCAGGTGGCTTCCGATAAAGCCGGCACCCCCTGTGATGAGGAATCTCATTTCCCTATCTTCCCGAAAGAGCGTGCGTTGGAAAGCGCCGGGAAAAACGGATTGAGAAGGATGAAGTGTTCTGGGATAACCAACTTATGCGAAAGGTCTTTTGGCCCCTTGGCTTGGCCATCCCCCTGCTTTTGGCTGGGTGCGGAAAAAAGTCTGACGCCCCGGTTGGCGTAGGCACTGGGACAGCTCCCGCGAGAACCGACGACCTGCCGACCGATCCGGAGGAGAAGTACAAGGTTACCTACGTTCGGGCAGCCCAAGCTTTTTCCCGGAACGACCTGGAAGGCGCGATCAAGTTTCTGGAAATGGCGGAGCAGGCCAAACCAGGCCAAGCCAACACCGCCAATCTGCGCGGAGCCATTTATACCCGGCAGAGGGACTGGCCAAAGGCGCAGACGGCATTTGAGGAGGCCCTGAAACTGCAGCCCGATTTGCCCATGGCGCAGTTCAACCTCGGAGAGGTCCTTTTCCTGAATAACAAGTACAAGGAGGCCCGGGAGCGTTTTCAAATCTTCCTTAACAGCCAACCCAAAAATGATCTTGGTCTTTTTAAGATCTACCTGTGCGACCTGCTGGGGGGAGAACAAGCCAAGGCCGGGGAATTTTTAAATTCCCTCCAGCCCAACCCGAGCAGCCCGATCTACTATTTTTCCAAAGCGGCCGAGGCCTTTGTGAAGGGCGACAAGGCGGCGGCGATGGAGTTCGTGGGCTCCGCTTACCGCATTTATCCGCCGGATGCGAACGCCACCTTTGCCGACTCTTTGGTGGAAAAAGGATATTTAACCGGGGAGCAGGCGGAAAAAATCCCGGAAGAGGACGGCAAACCCAAGATCAGTGAGCTCAAGGCCATTTTGCCCGAGTTGAAGCAGGAAGACGGCCAAAAGCCGGGCCAACTCCTGCCGTCACCGGCCAAGCCTTAATCTTCTTTTCGGCGGGTTCGCTCGTGGATGCGGGCCATGGCCCAAGTGGAGTGTTCACGCACCAGGTCATCCTGGTCCCCTGCGGAGGTCTCAAGAGCCGGCAGGTCGTCCACCGTGCCAATATTTCCCAAAACCACCGCGACATTGCGCAGCCACCGGTTCCTTTTGAGGCGGAAGATGGGGGTGCCGCGGAATTCGGCCCGGAAGCGGGCGTCATCCCAGTGGAGCATTTCGCGGAGGTCGGGCCGGGGTCTTGGCGTCAGCTTGATTTCCCGGGCGTTCCCGGCGTGCCGGTTCCACGGGCAGACCTCGAGGCACTCGTCGCATCCAAACAGCCGATCGCCCACCAAAGGGCGGAATTCCTCCGGGATGGGGCCGGGATTTTCAATTGTGAGGTAGGCGAGACAGCGGCGGGCATCGAGGACATAGGGGCGGGGAAAGGCCCGGGTGGGGCATGCATCGAGACAGCGAGTGCAGTGGCCGCAGTGGTCGGAGCTGACGGAATCGGGCGAAAACTTCAGATTGGTGAGTAAAAAACCGAGCAGTAGCCAGGGGCCGTGTTCGCGGTGGATGAGGAGGGTGTTTTTTCCCTGCCAACCGAGCCCGGCAAGGGCGGCGAGGGGCTTTTCCAAAAGGGGGGAGGTATCCACACAGACCCGGTGGGCTCCTCCCCAAGGGGTGAGGGTTTCCCGGGCAAGGATCTCGAGCTTCTCCCTCAGGAAATCATGATAGTCGGCGCCCTGGGCGTAGGCGGCGATGCGGCCGCGTTGTGGAGGCGGGGCGGTTTGCCGGCTGGAGAGGCCGGCGACGAGAATGGATTGGGCAGAGGGGTCGTACTTCTTCGGGTCGGCCCGGATTTCCGGATCACGAGCCATCCAGGCCATCTCCCCCTGGAAGGAACGGGAGAGCCATGCATGGAGGTCCGCCGCGTGGGCGGGTGCTTCAACCGGGGCAATGCCGAACGATTGGAAGCCAAGCCGACGGGCGGTCTGGTGAAGGATTTCGACGGCGTTTAGCGGGACCACGGGGCGGGGAGCTTTTTTTGTATCGCAGCAACGACTTCCTCGGGTTGGAGGGAGGTCACATCGACGGTCAATTCGCTTTCCTCGTAGCTGCGGGAACGCTCCGAGAAAAGTTTACCGAGGGCGGCTTCCCGTTCGGCCGTGGGTACAAGCGGGCGATCGCGGGAGGTTCGAAGTCTCCGTGCCAAGGTGGAGGGATCCGCCTTGAGGTAAATCCGCAAACCAGTGGACTGCATCCGGTGTCGGTTTGCGTCTCGAATCACCATGCCGCCGCCACAGGAGACAACCGAAGCGGGGCCGGCGGCAATCTTCTCCAAGACCCGGCTTTCCCTTTGGCGAAATCCTTCCTCTCCTTCCGCCTGGAAAATTTCCGGGATCGTCTTGCCTGCCTCCCGGGCGATGAGCTGATCGGTGTCGATCCACGGCAGGGCCAAGGCTTCGGCCAAGCGCGGGCCCACAGTGCTTTTACCTGAGCCACTTAGACCCAGAAGCCAAAGATGGCGGGGTTCATTTGCCATGGATGGATTCTGGCAGGGGATCTTCCCGGGGGCGAGAGCGGGTCATCCGCAGGCTTGGGTTGGGAGCCATTTCGAGGCAGGATAGTTCCATGGCAAATACCTTTGGACATCTTTACCGGGTCACGACGTGGGGGGAGTCCCACGGCGGCGGGGTCGGTGCGGTGGTGGACGGATGCCCTCCGCAGATTCCCTTGGCCGAGAAGGATCTTCAGCCGGATCTGGATCGGCGCCGGCCGGGGCAGAGTAAAATTGTTACCCCGCGAAAAGAGGCGGACCGTTGCGAAATCCTTTCGGGAGTGTTTGGAGGCAAGACGCTGGGCACGCCGATTTCCGTTTGGGTCCGCAACGAAGACGCCCGACCGGAGGCCTACAAGGAGATGGAGACGATGTTCCGGCCGAGCCATGCCGACTACACCTATCAAGCCAAGTTCGGGATCCGAAACTGGCAGGGTGGGGGGCGAACCTCCGCCCGGGAAACGATCGGACGTGTGATTGGCGGATCCATCGCCAAAAAAATGTTCGGAGAACTTTCGCCGAAGCTTAGCATCACCGCTTTTGTCCGGCAGGTGGGCACCATCACTTCCCGGATGCCGGCCACCGGGGTTTCGTTCCGCGAAGTGGAGTCCAATCCTGTGCGGTGGCCGGATGCGAAAGAGGCGGCGGAGGTGGTGCGGCTGATTGAACGGGTGCGTTCCGAGGGTGACTCGGTGGGCGGCATCGTGGAGTGCGTGGTCCGGGGATGTCCGGTGGGCTTAGGAGAGCCGGTGTTCGACCGGTTGGAGGCAGATCTGGCCAAAGCGGTGATGAGCCTGCCGGCCAGTAAAGGCTTTGAGATCGGCTCCGGTTTTGCCGGAGTGCGGCTCCGTGGTTCGGAGCACAACGATGAATTCTATTTGGAGGGGAAGCGGGTGCGAACCCGGACCAACCGGAGCGGCGGCATCCAGGGCGGAATCAGCAACGGAGAAGACATTATTTTCCGCGTGGCTTTCAAGCCCGTGGCGACCATCGCCAAGTCCCAGAAGACCGTGGACGTAAAAGGCAAAGCGGCCGAGTTAAAGGCGCGCGGTCGTCACGATCCCTGCGTCCTGCCCCGGGCAGTGCCGATGGTGGAGGCAATGACGTGGCTGGTGCTGGCGGACCACTATCTGCGCGACCGGGGGCAGATGGGGAACCGGAAGGGCTGACTAGAAGGAGAAATTGAGTCCGACTTCAGCGGACTGAGTGACGGGAGAGCCGAGCGTGATTTGCACGCCGTTATCCAAATTCATATTGGCCTGGCTGTTTCCGTAGAATTTGTAAGCCATGGTGAGGCTGAGTTCCTCGTAAAGCCGATACCGGACCCCGGCAGCAATCTGATAGGCATTGTTCACGGAGTTACCGGTTCCGGAGAGGCTCTGGGCGGTGACTCCGCCAGTTGTATAATCGATGCCCCCGACCTTGAAAAC
>CAZWQT010000083.1:0-4668 GCA_964635945.1 uncultured Akkermansia sp.
TAGTTCTCGCCCAAGCGGGTGAGGATGGTGTCTTTGAGGTCGAAGTCGGCCATAGAAGGGAGATGTAAATAGCAAAAAGCTCCTGCCCCGCAAGGGGGGACCGATTCGCTAGTTTAAGTCGGAGTATAAGTTTAATTAAAATCGTGGTGTAAGCCGTTGTCAGTGAGCACATAACTTTAATATATTGAGAAGGGTGCCTAATAAAAAGAAGCAGAAGGGATAAAAACATCCTATTTGAGACTTAATCTCATTTACAGGGTGGTATTCTGTGCTTTGATGAATTCTTCAATGACAAAGGTTTTTGGATTTTTGGTCTTTCTTGGTTGGCTCCAGACCGTGCAGGCGGTTTCTGTTTTGCCTTTCACCGAGAGTTTTGAGGTGAATGCCTCGGGTTGGGTTTATGGTACGAGCACCACTCCTATTTGGGCATCTTCCGGGGGTGCCGTAGGTAATGGTTACATATCAGGAACCGCCAGCGTAATTGGAACCGGTTTCGGCACCATTGTGTTCCGGGCCAACGACGCCAACAATGCCAGCGGGGATGCGTTTGTGGGAAACTGGCTGTCGGCTGGAGTGATCGCTTTTTCTGCATATGTCCGTCATAACGCAGATGTAGCGCTCAACTTTTATGCCCGGCTTGATGCCGGTGCCGGCCGGGCAGGCAGCAGTGTGAATTTTTTGGTCACTCCCAACAACTGGACCCTGCTTGAGCTCCCGATTGCCAACGAAATCACCTCCTTCCAGTCCTACGGAGCTGCTGGAACTGGGCAGGCTGCCTTCAATACGATCTTCGGAGGAATTCAAAACGTGCAAATCGCCTTGGCCGCCGACACCGCAAATGCCGGTAAAACCGTCACGGTGGATTTGGACGGCGTATCCATGGTCCCTGAGCCCACCGCTTCCGTTTCGCTCATCTCGGCCGGGGTCGCCCTTTTGGCTTCCCGCCGGATCCGTCTGAAGCGCTCCTAATGCCCGGGTGGGTATGCGTTTAAGCCGTTTTTTTTCTTTCGCTTTTGCCTTTTGGTTAGCCGGGTGGGCCTACGGAGGGGGCATCCTGCAGCCGGCGGGGGACAAGCACATGTACCCTTTTATGAATGATCTTCCCCCTAACGACCTGAGACCGTCCGCTTCGGTTTTTGGAGCCTATGGAGCACTCGACAACATCCCTGGTTATGATTTTGACGATCGGGATGCGCAGTTTTTTTTGGATTTCGCGACGGCCTCTTTGGTGGCGCCCGGGCAAGGCGCCTCCAACTACCAGGTGACTTCGTTGGAGGTCTGGGTGGTGGTGTCGAATGACAACAGCTTCTTTTTCGACTCCTCTGCCGATGCCTTGTCCACCTATCAAAATCCAGCGACTGATTCCGATCATGGGCGGCCCATTGAAATCTACGGCGTGGGCTACCGGGGAGGCTTTACCCAAGCCACGTTTAATCAGGATTCTCCGTTTGGGCCGGCCGGATCGATTTATAAGAATGTGCGAAACGCCTATGCCATCGACTTCGGTAGTGATGGGAATCCCCGGGATGTCAGCAACAATGTGGAAGAGGGGTTTACTCCAAATCCTTGGGCCATCGCTGACGCTCCCGGCTCGATCGATTTCGATGGCAACTTTGTTGCCTCCCCTTTGTCGGCTGGGTCACCCGTGCCGGAGGGGACAGTTTTCAGGTTTCAGCTCAATCTGACCGATCCCAAGGTGCGGACCTATGTGCAGGAAGGACTGCATGCCGGCCGGATCCATCTCATGGTGAGCTCGCTTTACAATGCCACCCAGCAAAGTTCCGATATTCCGAAATTTTACACCAAAGAATCTGGTTTTCATCTTCCTTCCGCCGGAATCTATCTGGCTCCACGGCTTTACGCAGAAGTCACCTTGGCTTCGGCCAGCCTACCTCCAGCACCAAAAGTTTCCGTTTCCCGGCTCAATCCTTCCGGCTTCCGGGTCTCCTTTGAAACCCAGATTGGCTATCGGTATGTGGTCGAATGCCGTGACTCTCTCTCTTCGGGCAACTGGAGCGCTAAGAGCATGACCTTCACCGGGAACGGCGGAACCCAGTTTTTTGACGACACGGAGGCCAGCCTTCCGGCAAAGCGCTTCTACCGGGTAGCCGTTACGGCCAACACACCATGAACCGAAAACTTGGGACCCGATCGTACGGCTTCACCATGGTGGAGCTTCTCTGTGGTTTGGCGGTGATTGCCATGCTGGCAGCCTTGGTGGTTGGGGCAGTGGGAGCCGCCCAGAAAAGCGGGATGAAGGCCTCCGAAATCGCCGCCGGGAAGACTTTGATGACGGGCTATCATCTTTACGCCACGGAGAACGGGGGATCCCTTTTACCCGGCTACATTTCCAATCCAGGAGAGGTGCAGGGAGCCCATGGGGAGCCCCTGAGCGGACAACCTGCCAGCCGATATCCATGGAGGTTGGCGCCCTACCTGAATTACAACTACAAAGCCGCCTTTCTTGCTACCAAGCAAAAGATCGCCAACCCGGGTGAGCTGACTTACATGGTGAGTCTCATCCCGTCTTTGGGGGTCAATGGCGTCTATGTGGGCGGGGACGAGAGCAGTCCGATGAACCCATTTAACCCCCGGGCGGCCGCCAAGTATGGGGATTTCTGTGTTTTGCGGCTCAACCAGTCGGTTAAGCCCTCACAACTGATTGTTTTTGCCTCAGCCGTCTACAGCGATGTTCGGATGGGCGGGAAACAGCAAGGGTATTTCAAGGTTGAATATCCCGACCGAAATGTTGATTTTCGCTACAATAACAAGGCGGTGGTGGCGTGCCTGGACGGCCACGTGGAGTTGCTGACGCGGGAAGAGATGCGGGATATGCGTAGGTGGTCCAACCTCCACGCCCAGTCCGACGACCCGAACTTTGCGGGCCGCTGATCAGCCGGCGTGGATTTCGTCGTCGAGGCTGGAGATGGAAGTGAAGGTGGCCTGAGCCGCCTTGACCATCGAATCCTGCTCGGCCGGCGTCCACGCAATCGCATCCATGTCGGCGCGGAACTTCATCCAGAGCCCCCGCTGGGCCTCGCCGTGGGGATCCAGATACTTTAAGGCGGTGATCCGGGCCCGGCCGCCGAGGGCCTTGGCGATATAGCGGGCGCCGTTCTTGCTTCCCTCAAACACGTAGTAGATCCCCATCAGGGTGGCGGGAGAGGGAGCGCTCTTGATCTCTGCGATCAGCCTGGTCGCGCCTTTCATTGGCTGGACGGATTTCAAGTCCACGCCCAGCTGGGCCAGGTCGGCCTCCAAATTCTTGGTCTGGTAAAGCTCGGGCAGTCCGAGGGAACCGAGCCGGGGCTCTTTCTTAAGCGCCGCATCGGTGGCGGCCTCCAATTCGCGATGAATGAGCCAACGCTGGGCGAGGTACTTTTTGTACTGATCCTGCCCGATGGCCCCGGAAACCAGGGCGGCCTCGAGGGGCTTGGACTCCGCCTCGGCGTGCTGGGCGGCGGTATCGGATTTAAGCCGGGCCATGATTCCGGCGGAAGCGGTCGGTGCAGCGGTGTTCATTGAGACAATATCTCAAAATGGGGCAGCCCAGACAAGAACCGAAGGCGGGTGTCTAGTGGTTGAGTAGAAAAGTATCCATGAGGCGGCTTCGGAGAAGCCGCCCTACCAAAGAAAATAATGATCAGAATCCAATCTTTGGTAGGCCACTTCCGATGGAAGTGGCAGCCACTTTTGTCAAAAGTGGCCTACCGTATTAGTCGTTCGTGCGATTAAGGCGGTTCAATTTCCGGCCGTCGCTGTTGGAGGGAAAGGAGACGGCGGGGTCGCGCATGGCAGCAGGGACGGAGTCCAGTTGAAAGACCCCGCCGGATGACGAGACATAGCCGGTGCCACCGGAGGAGCCAGGAGACTCTTCCTGGGCGACGGGGGCGGGTGGTTTCGGTTGGGCCCCGTTGAAGACAGCACAAACCTCGCCGGACTGGGTCCGCGCGATACCGACTCCGCCCAAGGTGCTGGACTCCCGCAGTAAATTTCCACGGTGCCCATCGCTGTCCAGCCACGCCTGCAGGATGGCTCGGGGCGATCCGTCGTTGGTAGGACCGTAGATGTTTTCGGAAAGGTTCTTCCAGCCGTTGTCGTTCAGCAGGCTTTTGGTCAGCTCCCGGTGAAACTGGGAGTTCTTGGCTGCCATCCGGGCGGCCCACTCCGAGGCCAGCGCATCGAGCTTGGCATTGCGGGTGAGGGGGGCGACGCCGGTTTTCGCCCGCTCAGCGTTGATGAGTGCGAAGAGACCGTCTTCCGGCGTTTCAGCGAAAGCGGGCGGAGCAGATAGGAGATAGGAGATAGCAGTTAGGGGGAGCAGAAGCCGGCGGAACATCGGTTACCAGAAAAACCAGTTCTTGGTGATGAGCACGTAGGCGGCGAGTCCGGCGTTGGCGGCGTCATGGAGAACGATCACGGCCTTGAGGGACTTGGTCTTCACAAACCACCAGCCGGCGATCAGACCGAACAGCAGGGCCGAGCCGACCTCCACGTGAACCATCGCGAAGGCCACCGTGGTGATGTAAAACGAAAGTGGTTGGAAGGTTCCTAGCGGCACCTCCTCAAACTCTGGTTTGATGATCGTCCGCATCAAATAGCCGCGCCAAAAGAGCTCCTCCACGATCGGCACCACCACGACCGCCCCGAAGATCCGAAACAAAATCG
>CAZWQT010000084.1:0-4317 GCA_964635945.1 uncultured Akkermansia sp.
GTCCGTGCCAGTCTCGCATGGTGGAACCAAAACCAGCCCGCTCGCTCCTGAGCCGCCTTTCTCCGTGGATCCGGGTGGGCGTCACCGCCGGCATCCTGGGATTCCTCGCGGGCAAGGTAAACTGGTCCCAACTGGGAGAACGCTTTCTTTCGGCCCAGCCCGGCTGGCTTCTTGGCGCCTTGGGCCTGACGCTCATCTCGATTCTGCTTTGCGGAGTTCGTTTCTGGTTTCTTCTCCGCCTTCAAAAAATTCACCTGTCCCTGTTCCGCGCCCTGCACCTCACCTTGGTCGGGTTTTTCTTTAACCTTTTTCTGGTCGGCTCCACCGGAGGCGATGCCGTCCGCATCTACTACCTCATCCGCTGGTTCCCCGACCGCAAGGCCCGCTCCGCCCTCGCCATCCTGCTCGACCGCGTCTTTGGCGTTGCCGTTCTTTTCGGACTTACCCTCGCTCTTCTTCCCGCCACCGCCTCCCGTCTCGCCCAGGATCCCACCTTCGCTCCCTTGGCCGCCGCGATTCCCTGGCTGGGCCCCACCGGCGCTCTGCTTCTTCTCTTCGGCTTCGTCCTTCCCGGTCTTCTCCCCAATCTCCCCCTCCCCGCCAAACTCCCCGGCCGAGCGGTCATCCTCGACCTGCTGCACGCCCTGCGGGACACCATGCACGGGGGCTGGACCACCGTCGCTTCCGTGGCCGTCGCCATTTCCGTCCACCTCTTCAGCTTTGCCGCCGCGACCCTGCTCGCCCGCTCCCTTGGGCTGCCCATTGACTACGCCCTCGCTGGCCTGATTCTCTTTTTGGTTTTTTCCGCCTCAGCCCTGCCGATCAGTGTCAGCGGTCATGGCGTGCGGGAAGGCGTGATGATCTTTCTCTTTACCCACCTCGGCATTAGCCAGAATCCGGAGTCCGCCATCGCCTACTCCCTCCTCATCTACGGCCTCGGGCTTTTCTGGAGTCTCTTCGGCGGGCTGGCATACCTCACCCTTAAAACCCCGGAAAAAAAATGATCCGCCATCCCCAGGCCGAACCCATCGTCCGCCAACTGACCGAAGCCGGCCACCAGGCCGTCTATGCGGGCGGCTGCGTCCGGGACGCCCTGCTGAACCGCCCTTACCCGGATGTGGACATTGCCACCTCCGCCACACCGGATCAGGTCCAATCCGTTTTTCCCAAGGCCTCGGATCCCCAGGGCAAGGCCTTCGGCGTGATCCGCCTCAAACAGGGCGATCACGTCTTTGAAATCGCCACCTTCCGCGTGGACGGTCCCTATCTCGATGGCCGCCGGCCTTCCTCGGTCACCTTCACCACGGCCGAGGAGGACGCCAAGCGACGCGACTTCACCGTCAACGGCATGTTCTTTGACCCCATCCAAAACAAGGTGCTGGATTTTGTCCGCGGCCGGGCCGACCTGGAGGCCAAAATCATCCGTGCGATCGGCGACCCCGTCGCCCGCTTCACGGAGGATCGCCTCCGCCTGTTCCGCGCCATCCGCTTTGCCGTCCAACTTGGCTTTGTCATCGAACCCAAAACCTGGGACGCCCTCCTCCGGCTCGCCCCCGAATCCAAAACCCTCGCACCCGAACGGGTCCGTGATGAACTGGTCAAAATTTTCACCAGCCCCGACCCGGCCCGCGGCTTCGACCTGCTGCACGAATCCGGCCTTCTCGCCGTCTGGATCCCCGAACTGCTCGAAATGCGCGGCTGTGCCCAGTCCCCCGAACACCACCCCGAGGGCGATGTCTGGGTCCACACGCGGCTGCTCCTGACCCATCTGCAAACCCCATCCCCGGTGCTGGCTCTTTCCGCACTGCTGCACGATGTGGGCAAACCCCGCACCTCCCGCACGGAACCCTCCGGACGGATCCGTTTCTTCGGCCATGAGGGGGTCGGGGCGAGGATGGCCCAGGAGATTCTTCGGCGGCTTCGTTTTCCCAACGACGTGATCGAGGCCGTGGAGGCCTGTATCGCCAACCACATGGCCTTTAAGGACGCCCCCCAGATGCGGGTCAGCACCCTGAAGCGTTTGCTAGCCCGCCCAACCTTTCCCGAGGAACTGGAGCTCCACCGGATCGACTGCTCCTCCAGCCATGGCGAGCTGGACATCCATCGATTTCTCACCGCCAAACAGGCCGAATTTTCCAAGGAAGAAATCAAACCCCGCCCGCTGGTGACGGGGCATGACCTCCAGGGGTTGGGTGTTCCCCCGGGGCCCGCGATGGGAAAACTCCTCCATCAACTGATGGACGAGCAGTTGGAGGGAAAGTTGACGGACCGGGAGACCGCTTTGGCCCGGGCGCGGGAACTGGCCGTCTAAATCAGGCGTAGGCGACGAACGCCTCGTACACCTCGTCGGGAATATCAAGCAGCTTATAGTCGGCGGAGGAGACAAAGATCAGCTGTTGCTTGCCCTTCCCGAGTTGGTTGCCGGCGGAATCAAAAATGGCGTGTTCCAGGGTGACGAACTTGCGGTTGTACTCGCCCACCCGGATTTTCACGCTTACCCGCTCAAACTCCCGCGTCTCCCGCATAAACTTGTGTTCAAAGGAGCGCGTCAGGATGTAGTAGGGCGTGGTCTTGAGATTGAACTTGGGCAGGCACCGGTTGAAAAACAGCTCCCGCGTCTTCCCCACCCACATCGCATACATCCCAAAGTAAACATTCCCGACAGAGTTGGTGTCCGCATAGGTCGCGACAAACGTGTGCACAAACCACTTGCCCTCAAAATGACCGAAGAGGTCGGGGGCGGGTCCGCCTTCCGGCTTCGGAAACGGCACCACCCTCCCCGGCTCCACTCTTTCTTCCGCCAAGACCATCTCCCGGGCGGGGCCGGTGGCCGTGCCTTCCAGTTCTTCCACGCCTTTGACAAATTCATGGGCCGATCCCGGCTTCACGAGCAGCCAGCCGACATACCCGACCGGCAGGATCGAGCCCAGAATCATGCCCCAGGGATTCGAAAGAAAATACCCGTAGGCGAAAACCACCACCGCGACACTGCCCACGCAGAACATCTTGATCTGCGGCAGCGAGTTTCCCTGGCCGGTGTGAAAAGCCCGCAGCAGGGCCAAGGCCGCGTATCCGACAAAAAAGGTCGCGTAAAAAATCATGAAATACTCCAGCTCAAGCCGGAGATACACCGCGATCAGGGTGAACAGCCCCGAAAAGACCAGCACCGGCACGGGGGAAGCCAGCAATGCCTCCGGCAAGAGGCTCAAGGGGAAGGGTCGGCCGGCCCCGCCCGACTTGCTCAAATGCCAACGCAGGGCGATGTACCCGCTGTCGAGAGTGGTGAGGGTCATAACCAAAAGCGCCACCACATACGCGCCAAAGGCCAAGGGGTGGAGGGAGGCCAAACCCCAGAGAAACCGAGTTACGCCGTCTTCCCCGTACGCCAACCCATCGATACCCTGCCGCATGGGAGCCGCGCCCATCTGGCCGGTCACCCAGAGGGCCAGGGTTCCGTGAGCCAGCAAAAGGAGAAAGAAAAGAGAGCCTCCCAACAGATAACTGAGGAGGGGTGATTTCCCCTCCCGCTGGATCTGGATCACCCGTTGCCACTGCTGCAGGTCGAGCCAAGGCCCCAAGGTCAACCCGACGCAGATCGGAATGGCGTAGCCCCAGAAATTCAACCCCATGAAAGGATTGGCCCCAGTCATCATCGGTTTGTCGCTTCCGATGGAAGGAAGTTGCAGGGTTAGGACCACCATGGCCGCCAGGGCGATCAGCCCCATGATCCCGTGGCTGAATTTGATCCGCCGGATATCGAACTCCTCTCCAAACAGGGTGGCCGCCGCCAAAATCACCAAAATGGTCAGAAGAAGATAAAGACCGGACGGCTCGAGACCGAGCGGCTGCCATCCATACCGGACCAAGGCAAAAACGGTCAGGGTGATCGCGAGGATCTGATAAAGAAAAAAGACCAGACGATAGGGGCGCGACCAGTTGGCGAAGAAAGAGCCCAACGCATCCGGCCCGTTGCCGGCGCGTCGCGCGATGAACTGGGTCAGGCCGCCAAAAATCATCAAGCCGAGAGCGTTGGGGATCGCAAAGGTCAGGAGCCCAAAAAGCCCGTACTGCAGGGAGAACTGAACACTAAAAAATAGGCCTAATCCCCACATCCAGGATAGCGCCACCGAATTTCCCCAAAGAAAGTTCATCGAACAATAACCCTAACTTCTCGGGAACATGCTTCAAGCCCCGGGAGATCGGCCTATTCGTAACATTCGCCAACCCCTCAACGAGGCGGGTTGGGACAAGCCGCCCTTCCTATTATACAGCTTTAGGCTCACCCGCATTCACTTCGTTCGAGCGGGCGAAGGGATT
>CAZWQT010000085.1:0-4243 GCA_964635945.1 uncultured Akkermansia sp.
GGAGATTACCAACCGGTCCGTCCCACCTTGCCGGGCTTGAATACGGAATTTGTGGAAGTTCCGGAAACAGTGAACTCTGATTTTCCTCAGATTTACAACGAGCTGAATATCATGCCGGTTCCGTGGTGGACGGGCACGCTCGGCGCCTCCACGGCGGTGAGCGGGAATGGATATAATTCCATCAACCTGGGCAGCCGCTGGCAGGTGATTCCCGCCCTCGAACTGGGACTGGGGTACTCCTTTCTCGAGCAGTTTGCCTATGTGGATGCCCTGAATAACAATGTTCTCACCAACACCCAAACTCAGTTTATCAACGGGAACGCTAACTATCGTCTGAACGAAAGCTGGTTCTTCAATGCCGGAGTCACCTACTCGGTAAATCCCGATCTTTTGCAGCAGGTGAATTTCGGAATTTACCGCGATATTGGGGCCTGGATTCTGGGGGCGGCGGTGGCCAACCGGCAAAACCAGGGATCCCCCTCGGAGTTCGTCGCTTTGGCCACCCTGACCCTGAAGGCGTTTCCGGAATTACCGCTGGGCTTTAACCAAGCGCCCACGAGCAGCGGCGTTTCCCTGGCCGGACCGCAACAGGGTAATTAATCGGTCCTCTTTGCGGTCGGAGATATACTTGAAATCCAACGTTACGGTTGTCCTCGGCCTGCAGTGGGGGGATGAGGGAAAAGGGAAGATTCTCGATGTCATGGCTGGCGAGGCTGACTGGGTCTTTCGGGCCCAGGGGGGTAACAATGCCGGTCACACGGTGGAGATTGGCGATGAAAAGTATGTTCTCCACTTGGTGCCTTCGGGGATTTTACGATCGGGGGTTTCCTGCCTAATTGCCGGCGGGGCCGTAGTTGATCCGGCCAGTTTAGTGGCGGAGATTCAAGGGCTCCACGAGCGCGGGATTCGCACCCGCGGCCGGCTTCATCTGGCGGCGCAGGCGCACCTTGTCCTTCCCCATCATCGCGCCATTGACCGGGGCACCGAAAAAAAGCGGGGCAAAGGGAAAATCGGCACCACCGGTCGCGGCATTGGGCCGGCCTACGCTGATAAGGCGGCCCGCGTGGGTCTGCGGGCGGGTGACCTAGGCCTGCCTCCTGCCGAATTTTCCCGCCGGATTCGGGAGCGGATCCGGATTCACAACCTGGCCGCCCGGCACCAAGGCTGGGAAACCGTGGCCCCGACCCCGGCGCTGCGGCAACTCCGCCAGGCCGCCAAAGTCCTTAAACCCTACCTTTGTGACGGGGTGGCCTTGGCCCATGGAGCGGTCGAGGCCGGAAAAAGGATCCTGATCGAAGGAGCGCAGGGAACTTTTCTGGATGTCGATCACGGAACGTATCCTTACGTGACCAGTTCTCATTGCACGGCCGGAGGCGCCTGCACCGGAACAGGGGTTGCCCCCACGGCGATTCGGCGCGTGGTCGGGGTCTTGAAGGCTTACACCACCCGGGTCGGGGGCGGTCCTTTTGTGACCGAGGATGGGACCTTGGGACATCTTCTGCATGGCATGGGACGGGAGTTCGGATCGACCACCGGCCGGGCCCGGCGCTGCGGATGGTTTGATGCCGTCCTGGTGCGCCGGGCAGTGCGGCTCAACGGTGTGACGGAGCTGGCCATGACCAATCTCGACGGTCTCGATGGCCTGGAAAAAATCCCCGTCTGCGTTGGCTACCGGCTCAATGGAAAAATTCTGCGGGAGCCACCGGTGGAAGCCTGCGACTGGGAGCGTTGCCGCCCGGTCTACCGCATCTTTCCCGGTTGGTGTGAACCCACGACAGAGGCACGCCGCTGGCGGGATCTTCCGGCCAAGGCCCGGGCCTACCTCGCGGCTCTCTCCAGACTCATCGGCGCTCCGTTGGGCATCCTTTCCGTGGGAGCCGGTCGCGAACAGACTTTTCGTCATGGGTGAGCAAATCGAAGGCGCAAAGGTCCCTCGGCATGTCGCCATCATCATGGACGGCAACGGAAGGTGGGCGAAACAGCACAAGCTTCCCCGCCTGAGCGGGCATGAGGCGGGGCGCAAATCCGTCAAAACGGTCACGATGGCCGCGATGGAACACGGGGTGCGCTACCTCACCCTCTACGCTTTTTCCGTGGAAAACTGGCAGCGCCCGCGGGATGAGGTTCAGGGGTTGATGGGCCTCCTCCGGGGGGTTCTCCGGGAAGAGTTGGCGGAAATGGGCAGGGAAGGAATTCGCCTGCGGGCCGTCGGCCGGCTGCAGGATCTCCCGGGGGCCGTGCGGGAGGAGTTGGAGGCAGCTGTCGAAAAAACCAAAAACCATACCCGGCTGGATCTGATCCTGGCGTTGAGTTACGGCTCCCGGGTGGAGATCACCGAGGCCACCAAGAGGATTGCCCGGGAGGTCCAGGCGGGCCGGCTCGACCCGGAAACCATCGACGAGAAAACCATCGCCGCACATCTTTACACCCACGATGTCCCGGACCCCGATCTCCTCATCCGCACCAGTGGGGAAATGCGGGTGAGCAACTTCATGCTTTGGCAGATCTCCTACGCTGAAATTCACGTGACTCCGGTCCTCTGGCCCGATTTCGGGCGCAAGGAATTTGCCGCAGCTCTGGAGGACTTTGCGAAGCGCGACCGTCGCTTCGGGGGAATCTAGCATGCTGGGCTGGCGTCTCCTTTCCTCCTTGGTGCTTTGGTCGATGGTGATCGCTCTGGTGGCTTTGCGGTACACCCACGGGGTCTTTGTGCTTATTGCCATCACTGGACTCGCGGCCCAGAGGGAATTCTATCTTTCCCAGCAGGCCGCGGGGCGAACGGTCTTCCTGAAGACCGGGCTCCTCGCCGGAGCCTTGCTGTACGCCGCCACTTATTTTGCCGTGGTCTCTCCTTACGGGCGGCTGCCGGAAACCTTCACGGGGGAGGCAATTCTCGTCTTGCTGGTCATCCTCGGGGCCCTGACCCGGCGGGTGTTCGATGCAAAAATTGAGGGTGCGGCGGTGGCGATGGCCCTGACGCTCTTCGGGTTCTTTTATGTGCCTTATCTCCTCAATTATGCCACCAAGATCCTCTTTTGTGTCCCGGATGGTGCGGGCATCCCGCTGCTCGCCTATGCCGTGGCGATCACCAAGTTCACGGATGTGGGAGCCTATGTGGCCGGTTCGCTGTTCGGGCGGCACAAGCTCAGTCCGCTGATCAGTCCCAAAAAGACCTGGGAAGGGCTGGCGGGCGGGGTGGGGGCAGCCCTCCTGACCAGTGTTGGTTTGGTGAAGTTGTTTCCCCATGCCTTGGCCAGTTTGGCCGGCATTCACGCGTGGATTCTCGGTCTGCTGCTTGCCGGGGTGAGTGTGATCGGGGATCTCGGCGAGTCGGTCGTGAAAAGGGACGCGCACGTGAAGGATTCGGGGAAATTCATCCCCGGAATCGGCGGGGCTCTGGATCTCGTGGACAGTCTTCTGTTCAGCTTGCCGGTCTTTTATGGATATCTGATTTTGACGGGGAGGGTATGAAGCGCGTCATTCTGCTTGGCTCCAGTGGTTCCATCGGGGAAAGCACCTGCAAGGTGGCCCGTGCGCTGCCGGACAAGATGAAGATTGTCGGGCTGGGCGTGGCGAAAAGCACCACCCGCGTGGTCGAGCAAGCCAAGGAGTTTGGGACTTCCGCCATCGCCGTCTCCGACCCCGGGGCGGCGGAAAAGGCCCGCTCGCATTTGCCGAAGGGATGCCGGTTTTTCGAGGGCCCCGAAGGGCTTGCCCGGATGGTGGAGGAGACGGAAGCCGACATGGTGCTGGTGGCCATCGTGGGCACGGCTGGTTTGGCCCCCGCGCTGGCGGCTCTCCGCACCGGGAAAGACCTGGCCGTGGCCAGCAAGGAGATCCTGGTTCTGGCCGGCTCGGCGGTGATGGGGGAGGCGAGAAAACGACAGCGGCAGGTGTTGCCGGTCGACAGCGAGCATAACGCCATCTTCCAGTGCCTGCAGGGGGCCAACGGCAAGGAGGTGCGAAAAATTATCCTGACCGCGTCGGGGGGGCCATTCCGGCAGATGCCGGCCAAGGAGATGGCCAAGGTGACCGTGGCCCAGGCCCTGAAACATCCCACCTGGTCGATGGGCAAAAAGATCACCATTGATTCAGCCACCATGTTCAACAAGGGGCTGGAAATGATCGAGGCCCACTGGCTGTTCGGTCTGCCGATGGCGCAGGTGGATGTGGTAGTGCATCCCCAGAGCATCGTCCACTCGATGGTCGAGTTTGTGGACGGCTCGGTGCTGGCCCAGCTCAG
>CAZWQT010000086.1:0-4193 GCA_964635945.1 uncultured Akkermansia sp.
GGGTGGAAGAGGCCAGGATTTCGGCTGCGTTAATTTCCGGACCTTGGCGAGGGGAGGATTGGCTGAAAACAAACGTGGGAGCAGAGGCAAAAAGAGCCGAGAGGAGCAGGCCGAAAGGCTTATGGCTCATAGGTCTGGAATAGTTATTCACAACTGTTTGGCAACAGAAATTATTAATTAAAACGAAGCATCGATCTTGAGAAAATCAAGGGGGAACTGCCCTACGTTTGTGCCTAACCCGCCTCGCAGAACGCGGGGACAGAGGTGGGGACAGACCTCGTATTAACTTTTGGGATTTTTAGAATCTATACGTTAAATGTTAAAAAAGCTGATTTACTGACGGTGGCCCTAGGGATAGTCAGGCCTAAAAGATCTTAGGCTAATCTCCACAAGTTATTGGGTACTGCCAGGGTTTGGTCTTGGGATAGGTCCTCCACGACCGAGGCTTGACCCAGATGAGCTGGAGGTGGTGTATCTACTTGCCGTGTGCCGTTTTTGGGACGCTTTGTGTCCAGGCGCAGGAGGGAGATTCCAGCGAGTATGCGTTGCCCTATCCAACACGCAGCCAAGGGCCCAGCGTGGAGTTTGGCCAAGGCTTTCAAAGCGTGGCTCCAAGCATGCCGAGGCCGGCAGATGGGAGAATTAAGGTTGAGCCCAAGGTTGAATCCCCGGAGGGGGGCGAAGCCAAGGAGGCGGTCGTGACGGCGGAGGTGAAAGCACTCGTTTTCGTGGAGAGCGCAGAGGCGGTGAAGACGGAAGGCGTTCCCGGGGCCAGTGGGGTCATTACCGGGATCAAAATTCTGCAGCAGGAGGATTTTAGGGAAAAACTACGGCCCTACCTGGGCAAGCCGGCCACGATGGCCACGCTGAACAAGATTTCCCGGGATGTAATCGACTACTACCGCCGGGAGGGCTTTCCCGTGGTGAACGTGGTGGTGCCAAGGCAGACGGTGAGGGATGGGGTGGTTCAGTTTGTGGTCACGGAAGCCAAGGTGGGCAAGGTGATTGTGGAGGGAGCCAAGTGGTTCAATCCGGACAAGTTCAAGGACGAGGTGAGCCTGCGAGAGGGGGATACGGTGGATGGGGATCAGCTCCAGGAGGATGTCCGCTGGTTAAATACCAACCCATTTCGTTCGACCGACCTGGCCTTTCAGCCAGGAGAAGCCCCGGGAACAACGGATGTCATCCTCGAGGTGAATGACCGAATGCCGTTGCGCTTTTTCTTCACCTATGACAACTACGGCATCGACCTGACCGGGAAAAACCGGCTCTCGACCGGATTCAATTTCGGAAACCTGTTCAATATGGATCAGCAGGTGAACTTCCAGTACACGACCACGACCCAGGAGGTGTTCAACAGCCTGAACGCCTACTCCGGCAGCTGGATCATTCCGTTTCCATGGCGGAATTATCTGACCATTTACGGGGCGTATGCGGGATCCCAGGCGGAGATCTCCCCCAATAACACGCTCGAGGGAACCAGCTGGCAGGTGAGCGCGCGGTATAACGCGCCTCTCCCGATGATTTTTGAGTACACCCACGAGGTGTACGGGGGCTTCGACTTCAAGCAGTCCTCGAATTCATTGGTGATCTTCAACACCCCGATTCAGGGCGGGGGCGGGTTCGGTCTTTATAACGTCTTCCAGCTGACCGCAGGTTACAGTGGAAACATTCCTGACCCGATTGGGTCGACCAGTTTTGAGGTGGCAGGGTTTTATAGTCCCGGAGGGCTGGGAACCTTGAATGATCAGGAGACTTACTCGGAAATTCGCACCAACGCAGATCCGGACTACGGGTACGGCAAATTAAACCTCAAGAGGGGTTTCGTTCTGCCCCTGAATTTCAGTCTGACCGGGGCCTTCAATGGTCAGGTCACCACCAGCAACCTCATGCCGACAGAACAGTATGGGCTGGGCGGGTACAACACCGTGCGTGGCTATGACGAGCGAGTTGCCAACGGAGATAACGCATGGGTGGTGAATGTGGAGTTTCGAACTCCCCCCGGAAGCATTGCCAAGATTTTTGACAATCAGGAGATCGACGACCGGATTCAGTTTCTGGGTTTTTGGGATTATGGATTTGTCGGGTTCAACAATCCGATCCCGGGACAAAACAACACCTACTTGATGGGGGTGGGGCCTGGACTGAGGTACAACATCGACCGTTTTGTCAGCGTGCAGTTTGACTGGGGATTCCAGCTAATGAAAACCCCTCCGGGCAGCAAAGTGGGGAACCGGGCGGAGTTGAGCGTGACGGCGGCGTATTGAGGCGGCGGCAAATCGCCGCAGGGTAGACCGGACATGGAAGATGGGGTCTGGGGAATTCTAAAATTCGAAAATTCGCCTGAATGGCGCGAAGCGGGTTAGAGGAATTTTCCTGGATTGAGGCGGTTGGCGGGATCGAAGGCTTTTTTGACTTTTTGGTGGAGCTGACGGAGGGCCGGGGAGGCGGCCTGGTTCCACCAAGGCTTCTTGGCCAAGCCGATGCCGTGTTCTCCGCTGATCACCCCGCCCATGGCGAGAACACCGCGGAAAAGCTCATCCAAGATGCGATGCATCCTGGGATCGTCGGCCTTGGTGCCGGTCGGTGCCATGAGGTTGACGTGAATATTGCCGTCCCCGGCGTGGCCGAAGCTGGAAATGGGAACCCCGTGTTTCTTTTGGAGGCGGGCGGTCAGACGAAAAAGATCGAGGATCCGACCGCGGGGGACGGTGACATCCTCGTTTAGCTTCACGAGGCCGGTGTCGCGCAACGCGTAGCTGAAACCCCGGCGGACCTGCCAGAGCTTTTCACAGGCCCGGGCGCCGTGCGCCGGGGTCAGGCGGGAGGAGGAGCGCCCAAGCAACTTTGCCGCCAAAGAGAGCTCGGCCTGGACGGCGGCCGGGTGCCCGTCGAACTCAGCAATCAGAAGGGATTCGCATTTCGGGGTGCTGGGAATCGCCCTGCGGGCGGCTGCGAGGGTGAAAGGATCGGCGATCTCGAGGGCGGACGGCAAGAGACCTGCGCCCAAGATGGTTTGAACCGCCGCGGCCGCTTTCGGGAGTGAGGAAAATTCTACCAAAAGGGCGGAGCGGAAAGGGGGAAGGGGTAAAAGACGAAGAGTGGCTTCCGTCACGACCCCGAGGAGGCCCTCCGAGCCCGTGAAAAGGCCGATCAGATCGAAGCCGGTGCGGTTCTTGTGGGTACGCCCGCCAAGACGGACGGTGGCGCCATCCGCCAGAACCACTTCAAGACCGAGGACATAGGTGCGGGTGACCCCATATTTCAGACAGCGGGGGCCTCCGGCGTTGGTGGCGATGTTCCCGCCAATGGTGGACTCTTTGAGGCTGGCGGGATCAGGGGGATAAAAGAGGTTTTTGCGGGCAACGGTGGCGGCGAGGTGAGCGGTGATCACACCAGGTTGCACTACGGCGACGCCGTCGGCTTTGGAAACTTCGAGGATCCGATTCATGCGGATCATGGAAAGAACCAGCCCGCCTTGCACGGGGACACAACCGCCGACATAGCCGCGACCTCCCCCCCGGGTAGTGACCGGAATCCGTCGGCGGTGGCAGAAGGCGAGAATTTTGGAGACTTGGGTGGTATTCCGCGGAAAGGCAACGGCTTCCGGGAGGGCCGAGGCCATCCAGGCATCGCCTGAGTTGGCGCGCAGGGTGGCGGGTTCGAAACGGAGGATACCGGCGGGCAGTTGCCGGGCCAGGGGACGGAGGCGGGAACTCATCGGCGGCGGCGGTTGGCCAGCTCCCGCGACACTTCACGGTCGGCCTGGCGCTTGATCAGGTCCTGACGGCGATCGCGGTGCGTTTTGCCGGCGCCGAGACCCACAAGAATCTTGAAGCGGCCGTCCTTGAAATAGCCCTTGAGCGGAACAAGGGCCCGGGAGCCTCCTTTCTCGATCTGGCCGAGGAAGCGGTGGATTTCCGACTTGTGGAGGAGCAGTTTGCGGGGCCGGTCCGGCTCCGAGTTGGCGCGGTTGCCGTGGCTGTAGGGGGCGATATGGAAGGAGTGGAGCCAGGCCTCGCCGTTTTCAATCCGGCCGAAGGAGTGGGCGAGGTCGCCGTTACCGGCGCGGATAGACTTAATTTCCGGGCCGGTCAGGACGACGCCGGCCTCAACCGACTCCAGGATCGAGTAGTGGTGGCCAGCCCGGCGGTTGTGGATCTCGATGGTTTTCAGGGCGCGTCACCCCGTCG
>CAZWQT010000087.1:0-4012 GCA_964635945.1 uncultured Akkermansia sp.
CCTTGTTGTACTCCAGGGTGAGGTCCTTGATCATCCCCTTCGCGTTGTCGGTGGCGCTCTTCATCGCCACCATCCGCGCGGAATGCTCCGAGGCCTTGGCGTCCAGCACCAGCTGGTACACCTGGAAATGGATGTAGGACGGGAGCAGGGCCGAAAGCACCCCCTCCGCGTCGGGCTCGTAAATGTACTGCAGACTCTCGTCCCCCTTCAGCTCCTCCACCGGCCGCTCCCCCGTGCCCGCCTCCAGCTTCTGCAGCCGCCCGATCGGCAGCAGATCGTTCTTCTCCGGCTTCTGCACCAGCGTGTTCACAAACCGCGTGTGCAACACGGACAGACTGTCGATCTTCCGCTCCAGGAACTGCTCGATCAGGAACTGGCTCACCTGCCGGACCCGGTAGCTCGAGGCGTCGTCCTTGATCTCAAAATCCGCCAGCAGCTCGCGCCCGGTCCGGGCCAGGAACTGCTTCCCCTTTTTCCCGATCGTCACGAACACGGTCTCCTTGGGCAGTTGCGCCACTTCCCGCAGCAGGTTCGTGTTCAGCGCCCCGCACAACCCCTTGTCCGTGCTGATCACCAGCGCGCCGGGGCGGCGGATCTCCCGCTTTTCCAGAAACGGATGACTGACCGAGCCGACCCGGTTGCCCAATGACGCCAACACCCGGTTGAGGGCCTCGGCATAGGGACGGCCCGCCAGCGCGGCCTCCTGCGCCCGGCGCATCTTGGAGGCGGCCACCATCTGCATCGCCTTGGTGATCTGCGCGGTGTTCTTAACCGAGCGGATCCGGCGGCGGATATCGCGGGTGCTGGCCATGGTCGGGCTTCCGGAACTCCGTTACTTGTTGGAGTGCGTGGCCGCGAAGTCGCCGATGGCCGACTTCAGCTCGTTCGTCAGCGCGTCGTCCAGGGCCTTTTTCTCGAGGATCGCCGCCAGGAGGGAGGCTTTCCGGGTGGTCAGGTACTCGGAGAGCTTGTTCTGGAACTCCTTCACCTTGTCCACCGCCACGGTGTCGAAGAAGCCGTTCTGCACGGCCCAGAGGATCGCCACCTGCAGTTCAACCGGCAGGGGCTTGTACTGGGTCTGCTTGAACACCTCCACGATCCGGGCGCCGCGGTCCAGCTTGGCCTTGGTCGCCGCGTCCAGGTCGCTCGCAAACTGGGCGAAGGCCGCCAGCTCGCGGAACTGGGCCAGCTCCAGCTTGATCTTGCCGGCCACCTGTTTGATCGCCTTGATCTGGGCCGCCGATCCCACGCGGGAGACGGAGAGACCGACGCTGATGGCCGGCCGCACGCCCTGGTAGAACAGGTCGGTTTCCAGGTAGATCTGCCCGTCGGTGATCGAGATCACGTTCGTCGGGATGTAGGCGGAGACGTCGCCCGCCTGGGTCTCGATGATCGGCAGCGCCGTCAGTGAACCCGCCCCGCTTTTCTCGTTCAACCGCGCGCTCCGCTCCAGCAGACGGGAGTGGAGATAGAAGACGTCGCCCGGATAGGCCTCGCGGCCCGACGGACGGCGCAACACCAGTGACACCTGCCGGTACGCCACCGCGTGCTTGGAAAGATCGTCAAACACGATGAGAGCGTCCATGCCGTTATCCATGAACCACTCCCCGATCGCGCAGCCGGCGAACGGAGCCAGGTATTGGGCCGTCGCGGACTCGGAGGCCGTCGCCGCCACCACGATCGTGTAGGCAAGCGCGCCGGTCTCCTCGAGCACCGCGAGGGTGCGGGCGAGGCTGGAGTTCTTCTGCCCGACCGCCACGTAGATCGAGTAGACGGGGCGGAAATCCTTGGCGCCGGACTTCTCCGCCGCCTGGTTGATCCGGGCCTGGTTGATGATCGTGTCGATCGCCACCGTGGTCTTGCCGGTGGAACGGTCGCCGATGATCAGCTCCCGCTGCCCGCGGCCGATCGGGATCATCGCATCGATCGCGAGGATGCCGGACTGGAGCGGCTGGCTGACGGACTGACGCTTGATGATGCCCGGGGCGATTTTTTCCACCGGGTAAGTCTTCTTGGCCTTGACCGGGCCCTTGCCGTCGAGCGGTTCGCCCAGGGCGTTGACCACGCGGCCGAGGAGCTCCTTGCCCACGGGAACCTGGAGGAGTTTGCCCGTGGCCTTGACCTCGTCCCCTTCCTTGATGTGGGAGAAGTCGCCGAGGATGATGGCGCCCACCTCGGTCTCCTCGAGGTTGAGGGCCAGGCCGGTGACGCCGCCGGGAAACTCGATCATCTCGTTGAGGGCGACCCCCGTCAGGCCCTCGATCTTGGCCACGCCGTCGCCGATCTCCCGGACGCGTCCGGTGTGGCTCTTGGTGACCTCGGATTTCAGTTTGCCGATTTCGGCTTCGATTTCTGCGACGATTCCACTCATGTTCTGCTCCTTGTTGTCCGCGGCTTAGGCCGACCGGGCGAGCGCCTCCAGGCGCCCGCGGATGGTCGCGTCCCAGACATCGCTGCCCACGCGGATCCGCAACCCGCCCAGCACGTCCGGCCGGACTTCGGCCGTCTGCGCGAGCGGTTTGCCAAAATGTTTCTCCAACAGCGCGAAGACGGACTTGCCGCCGTCCTCGAGCTTCGTGGCGGACACCACCTCGTGCGTCCGCCGTTCCGTCTCCAGTTTCGCCAGCTGCGCCAGCCGGCCAAGCACCTGCAGGTAGCCCCGCGGCCGCTGCTTCGCGACCGCCTGGACCACCTTGCGCAGGCGCGCCTCGTCCAGCCCCTGCTCCGTCCGGCAAAGACGGAGGAGGGATTTGGCCTCGGCGCGGGCGGCTCGGCTGATCTTCATCGGCTCCTCAGCGGGCGACCTGATCCACGGCCTCTTTCCGCAGGCGCTCCTCGTCCTGCGGGGTGAGCACGCGACCCACCACCTTCTCGGTGGTGCGGGCGACCAGGCGGCCGAGCTCCTTGCGCATCTCGGCCTCGAGCTGGGATTTCTCCCGCTCCATCGACTCCTTCGCCTTGCGGACGAGGGTCTCGGCTTGGGACTGCGCGTCGGCGAGCCGCTGGGCTCCCTGGGCGTCGGCGGCGGCGCGGGCCTCGGTCACCATCTTCTCCGCCCGGGCTTCCGCCTCGGTCAGGATTTTCCGGCGCTGGGCTTCGGCCTCGAGCAGGGCGGTCCGGCCCTTTTCGGCACCGGCCAGCCCCTCCTCGATGAGGCGCTTCCGCTCCGCGAGCATGTTAAGGACCGGCCGGTAGGCGAACTTCCAGAGCACCGCCATGACGATCAAAAAGTTGATCGTCTGGGCGAGGAACTTGGCCCAGCTGATGCCCAGCTGTTCCGCCAGCTGGGCGCCGGTTTCCGCGAGGGATGTGGCGAGCACGGCTCGACGTCCCCGGGATTACTTGTTGACGACGAAGTAGACGAGAATCGCGAGACCCTCGGCAAACGCCATCCCCAGCAGGCTGATGATCAGCACCGGGTTGAAGGCGCCGGGGTTGCGACCCACGGCTTCCGCCGCGCGTCCACCGATCAGGCCGACGCCAATGGCCGCGCCCGCGCCGACCAGCGCCACCGCGATCTGCATACCGTTCAATGCGATTTGTCCTGCTTCTGCCAGTATCATGGATGTCTCCTTGGTTGGGGTTAGTGGTGCCCGCCCTCGTCATCCGAGTGCGAGCAAAGCGTCGCCGTGAAGGCCACGCAAAGCATGGTGAACACGATCGCCTGCACCACGCAGACGATCAGCTCGAGAAAGTAAAAAGGCACGGCGGCGATCCCGCCGGGGAGCATCTTCAGCATGAGGGTGAGGACGTTCTCCCCTCCGTAGATGTTTCCGTAGAGACGCATCGAGAGCGAAACCGGCCGGATCATGATGGAGATTACCTCCACGATGCCGACGATGAAGAAGATCACCGCCATGGGAATGAGGAGGAACCCACCGATCTTCCCCTTCACGCCGAAGATGTGCTTCACCAGCCCGACCGGACCGTTGAAACGTAGCGCCCAAAACGTGCTCATGAGGAAATAAATCACGGCCATCGAGACGGTGAGATTGGCGTCGGCCGTCGGGGG
>CAZWQT010000088.1:0-3952 GCA_964635945.1 uncultured Akkermansia sp.
TGGAGGTTGGGGGAGTGATCCTGGGGGACTATCTTTTGACGACCTTTGTGGACCGTACTAAGCGCGTCAAGGCCGAGGGGGAGTTGGTCCAAAGCGAGAGCAAGTTCCGGCAGTTCTTTGAGCAGCTGCCTTTGCCGGCCGTGCACGTGGAGTTTGGCAAGTTACACGAAAAGAACCGTTTTTTGGGTTTGAACCGGGCCTTTCACGAAAAGTTCGGCTACAGCGCCAGGGAGCTGCGCACCCTGGGGGACTGGCTGAAGCGCGCCTATCCCGATCCGAAGTACCGGCGGGAAGCCAACGAGATCTGGTTCCGGGCGGTGGAACAGTCGGTGAAGACCGGGGATTTCATCCAGCCCCATGACTACCGGATGAGGCGCAAGGACGGGAAGGAGCTGATTGTGGCCACCACGGGGGTTCTTTTGGAAAAGAGCATGCTGGTGGTGGGACTGGACCGAACGGATCTCCGGGCCGCAGAGGCGAACATGAAAAAGATGGCCCGGGAGGAAGCGGAGAGGCTGCAGCAAAAACTGCAGACGAGCGTGGTGGCCTCCGCGGTGGCCCATGAGGTGAATCAACCGCTCAGCGAGATTCTCATCAAGAGTCAGATGGCCCTGCAGCGGGCCGAAACCGTGGGCGCCCTGGATCCGCAAATTCACTCCACACTCGAAGGGATCTTGGAAGATGCGCGGCGGGTGGAGAAAACGATCGAGCGGATGCGGGCCCTGTTGCGCAACGTGCCCATCCAGCGGGTGCCGATCGACCTGCGGGATGTGGTCGACAGCTCCCTGCTTTACCTGCGGCGTGGACTGACCGATGCGGGAATTCAGGTCACCGCCCGTCTGCCGGCCCAGAGCGTGCAAATTCTGGGCGACACCAGCCAACTGCAGCTTGCCTTGTCCAACCTGCTCCGTAACGCCATGGAGGCCATTCAGGAAAGTGAATCTCCGAGACGCCAAATCCGGGTCCAACTCGCGACCGAGCGGAATCATGCGACCCTGGCGGTGGGCGACAGCGGTCCGGGTTTGCCGCCGGAACTCCAAAAACAGGTTTTCTCCCTGCTGACTTCCCACCGTCCGAAAGGGACGGGTCTGGGCCTTTATTTGGTCAGGACCACCGTGCTGAACCACGGCGGGGAAGTGAGTGTGGGTGATTCCCCGCTGGGCGGGGCCGAGTTCCGGATCCGGATCCCGCTGGAGAAAGAAAAAGGAGAACCATCAAAATGATTCATCGCTGTGTGATCGTGGAGGACCAGACCATGGTTCTCCAACTGCTCGGGGGGATGGTACGCAACTGTCCCGGCGTGCAACTGGCGGGAACCTTTTCCCGGGTGCACGAAGGAGTGGAGTACTGCAGCAAGCACTCCACGGATCTTTTGATCCTGGACCTGGAGTTGCCGGACGGGCAGGGGCTTTCCGTCCTCAAGGCCGCGCTTCGGAAAAATCCCCAGGTGAAATGCATCATCCTCTCCGGGCATGCGAGTGAGTTTGTCTGTCCGGGAGACCTGCGTACCCACGTGCGGGCGGTGGTGGACAAGACCCAGGCCTACGGGAGCCTGCAAAAGGAGATCTCGGAAATCGTCCAACCCAAAGCCGCCGTCCCGTCCGGTCACAATCCCCGGGAGCTTTTGACCGACCGGGAGTACGAGGTTTTTTCCCTGGTGGGGCAGGGCAGGATGAGCAAGGAGATCGCGGGGGAGCTGGGCATTGCGGTGCGCACGGTGGAAACCCACCGCAAGGCGATCTGCAAAAAGATGGAGGTGAGCGGGCCGGAGCTCGTCCGTCGGGCCTCCATTTATCTGCACACCAGCCTGCCGCGCTGACCGCCTCTCCCCAGCGCTCGGTATAGGCGGGGGGCAAGCCGGATGCTTAAGCTTTGCAGTGATGACGGAGATGCCCTCGCGGCTGGTGTTCAACGCAAAAACCACCCACTTCGATCATGCGCGGGCCCCTTATGAGGAGAGGCTCAAGGCCTTGGCCATCCAGGAGAGGGCCCTGGGCAAGGACCACCCCAACGTGGCGATCACCCTCCTGATCCTTGGGGATGCCTGCAAGGCGGCCGGGGACAACAAAACCGCCAAAGACTTTTACGAGAAGGCCATGAAAATCCGTGAGATTCACTTTGCCGACTGGAGCGTCGAGCTGGCCGAGTGCAAAGAGAAGATCAGAGACTTAAAGAAAAAGGAGCCATGAAACGCAGAAAAAAGACCCCGGCACGCCGAACCCAAAAAAGAAACCGTCGCCCCGCCACCCGGGCCAGTCAAAACGGGGTAGGCTGCTGCGGCTTGCTGCATTCGATCAGCCGGACGATTTCCCCCGTCCTGAAGGCTCTCGGGATCGGGAAGTTGAAATAGCGACTAAACTCTTTTAAAAAAATCCCTCTCGGTAAGGCCTGAACTCCCCTGCAGATAGCTTTAAGAATCTCTTAGGGCCTTGTGCCCCAAGGGGATACCGGATGGTGGGTATGGGAAAAGTTGGGTGGGACGATATTTTATTTTAGTGAGGATATTTCAAATTTTCATATCTGCGGTTGTATTACCCTTCGGGCTTTCGGCGCAAACCTTGGTGGACCTGGCATTTAACAACCCAGTAGAAGGAACGAACATTACCGGCACCGGGCCCACGGGAGCGGCTTACACGGGGACCACCTATCGCTTCCTTGATGTCGCTCCGGGCTACGATATGCGGGCCACGATCACCAGCTTTGGAAATAGCCAATTTCTTTATTCGTATCCCAACTACAGTTCGGCGGCCGGCGAACCCTCCGGAGATCTGGGGTACCGCTATCAGGCAACCGGAAGTTATGGGTTGGGGGGAATTCGCTACAAACTGGATTTCTTTGAGAGCGGAGGAGTCTTCAGTACCGCCAAGATTCTTCCGGATCTTGCCCTGATGATTTATGATGTGGATGGGGAGGCCAACCAGGATGAATCCGTCCGGGTGTTTCTCTCGGATGGTTTCTACGGATTTCGGATGCCATCGATCGGTGGCACCACCTTTGTGAACGAAGGGCCCTCCTTTCTTTTTTCGGGTCCCGGATCCAATCGGAACGAAGATGACCCGTCCGGGGCTTTTATCCTTTATTTTGGAAACACCAGCAGCCTGATGCTGGAAATGGTCTCGAACACCACGAGCGGATCCCTGCCGAACGGTGTTTTTTCAGCAATTGATGGGAACCTGAGTCTGATCGGAAAAAACTTCACCAGCTTTACCGAAGTTCAGGGGGTACCGGAACCTTCCGTCAGCTCGCTTTTCCTGGTGGGGATGGCTTGGGTGCTGGGGAGGAGGCGGAAGAGTTAGTTTAAGTTTAGGTAGGGCGTCCTTGATAAGGCCGCCTTGTTGAAGGCAAAAAAAATCAGCGCTTCAAGGAGGCGGGTTGGCCCCCGCAGACTTACCCCCGCCCATCCTTACTTCCGCCTCCGGCGATGGTGGATGTCCGCTTGCGCGGGGGGATTCATCGAGCCCGCCCCACCTTAAGCTTGTGTCGAAATCAATCCGTGGGAATGCCTGGGACGGTGAGGGGGTGGCCGTTGTCCTTGGGGCCGATTTTAAGGAGAAAAGGCACGGCTCTTTTGGCCCATTCTTCCGCGCTGGGGTAGTGGGAGGCGGACTCCTTCCCAAAGCAGTCCTGCAGCATCTCCGTGTTGATGACCCCGGGGTTCAGGGCGACGGCAGCCATTCCATTCGGTAACTCCTGGGCAAGGGAGGAAGTGAGGCCCTCCACGGCGTACTTACTGGCACAGTAGCCGGACACTTCGGGCGAGGTGGAACGGCCCCAACCGGAACTGAAGTTCACGATAATGCCTTTCTTGGCCTTCACCATGGCGGGAAGAAGGGAGCGGAGAACGTTGGCGAGTCCCTTCACATTAACATCGATCACGCGGTCGAAGCGTTCGGCGGGAACTTTCCAGAGGGGCGCGTTGGGATGGATGACGGCGGCGTTGTTCAGCAGCAGG
>CAZWQT010000089.1:0-3721 GCA_964635945.1 uncultured Akkermansia sp.
CGGGATTCACTGCGGAGGATTTTGATGCCGGGAATGTTGTTGATTTCCTGCTCCAGGGGCTCGGTGACGTCGGCCTCGACGAGTTCGGCATTGGCCCCGGGATAGACGGTCGTGGCGGAAACCACGGGAGGATCGATGTCCGGCAATTCGCGAACCGGCAGGCGGGAGAGGGCGACGAGACCGACGAGGGCCAGCGCCAAGTTGAACATGGCGGCGGCAATCGGGCGCCGGATGCAGAAATCCGGAAGATTCACGGCGCGGCGGGCTGGGGCAGGAGTTTGCGGCCGGGGGAAAGGCGGAGATTCCCGGCCCGGGCGACCAGGTCACCGGCCTTGAGTCCGCTGAGAATTTCCACGCGTCCGGGGATCCGGATTCCGGTCAGGACGGGGACCAGTTCGGCCACGCCGCCGGCATCGCGGTAGACGGCAAAGCCCCCGGTGTGGGGAAAGATGCAGTCCTCGGGGACCGTGAGGGCGGCATCCTTGGTGCCGACAGAAAGGCTGACGCTGGCAAACATGCCAGGCTTGAGGCGGTGGTCGGCGTTGGGAACGTAGGCGCGAATCTGGACGGTGCGGGTCTCCGCCTCGACCTCGGGCTCCACCAGATAAATTTCCCCGGAAAATTTTTCGTCCCCGTGCGCGGCCACGGTCAGGCTGAGGGTTTGGCCCGGCTTAACGCGGGCGCTGTAACGCTCCGGCACGCTGAAATCGAGCTTCATGCGATCGAGCGCATAGATGCTGACCAGCGTTGTTTGAGGGCTGATATATTGGCCCACACTGATAAACCGCCGGCCGAGGATGCCGTCAAATGGGGCGGTCAGCGTGTATTCCGTCAGCCGTTTGCGGGCGAGGTTGAGGGTTGCTTCCGAACGGCGGTACGCGGAGGAGACTTGGTCGTGTTCCTGCTGGGAGATTGTGCCGTCGGAAAGCAGCGTGTCGGCGCGCCGGTGATTTTCCTCGCTCAGGCGAAAGTCGGCTTCCGCCTCGGCCACGGCGGCCCGCTGTTTGGACTCATCGATCTGGAGGATGAGGTCGCCTTTTTTTACGGTCTGCCCTTCGGTCATCTGGATGGAGGTGACTTCCCCATCAACCTCGGGTTTGAGATCGACCGATTCCTCGGCATCCAAACTGCCGGTGGCCTGAAGCTTTTCCAAAAGGGGGCCAGTTTCCACTGCCACCAGTTCCACCGGGACCGGGGCGTCTTTGGGGGGGCCACCGCCTTTTTTGCAGGAGGCTAAAGCCACCAGGGCTAAAAAGAGAAAAAAATGGTTCATTGGATGAATCTTTAAGGATGTTAAGTATCTATCCTAGCCGGTCAAGCGGGCAAGGATGCACGCAACATGGAGATCAGTTCGGGGATGCCTCGGCCGGTCTTAGCTGAAATCTGCAGGACGGTCTTGCGGGCGGCTTGGCGAAGGGGAGCAAGGTGACCGGCGCTCTCCGGCAGGTCGGCTTTGTTGGCCACCACCAGAAAAGGGCGGCGGGCCAGGCCCGGGTCGTATTCCCGCAGCTCTTTGCGGAGGAGACGATAGTCTTCCGCCGGATGGCGACCTTCGGTGCCGGCGGCATCGATCACAAAAAGAAGCAGGGCGCAGCGCTCGATATGGCGGAGAAAGTCGTGGCCCAGGCCTTTGCCGGCGTGGGCGCCTTCCACGAGTCCGGGAATATCCGCCACGGTGAAGCGGTTTTCCTCAGCGGAGCCCACCACGCCGATGGCGGGATGGAGAGTCGTAAAAGGGTAGGAGGCGATCTTGGGTTTGGCGGCGGAAAGAGCGGCGAGCAGGCTGGATTTTCCGGCGTTGGGCAGGCCGACGAGCCCGACCTGGGCGATGGACTTCAGCACGAGGACGAACTCACCGGTCTCCCCGGGCTGACCTTCCTCCGCATGGCGGGGAGTCTGCCGGATGGAACTGGCAAAGCGGGCGTTGCCGCGTCCGCCCCGACCCCCGCGGCACAGTAAATGAGTTTCGCCCGGGCGGGTGAGGTCGACGAGTGCCTCGCCTTCTTCCCCGGGGGGGAGCGGATAGACCACCGTGCCCAAGGGGACCTTGAGAATGCATGGCGGGCCGTTTTTGCCGGTGCAGTTGTTGCCGCCGCCTTTCACCCCGTGTCCGGCGCGGGCGTGGGGGCGGAAGCGGAGATCGATCAAGTTGTTGATCTGGGGATCCACTTCGAGGATGACGTCGCCGCCCCGGCCGCCGTCCCCTCCGTCGGGTCCGCCTCTGGGGACGAACTTCTCGCGGTGGAAGCTGATGACGCCATCGCCGCCATCACCGGCGCGGGCATGGATGCGGACACGGTCAACGAACATGACCGGTCTCCAGCCAGCGGCAAAGAGGAGTGGAAAGAATCAGGGCAAGGCCGGACCCGAGGGCCAAGGGGAACGCCCCGCTGTAGCCGCCGAATCTGGCCGCCAGCCAGCCGATGGCAAAAACCAGCAGGGCGGTGCCGAGGGCGGAGGCGACCTGAACGGTCAGGCGGGCGGGAAGGTGAAGGCCGGCCCAAGCCGCCAGGAAAACGCAGCCCAGAATGACCCATCGCGGGGGATGCAACACGGGCAGCGGGCCGGCGGCCAGCCGGCTCCAGGTGCGGAAGACGGCGTCAGCCATGGCTTTTTGCCCCCACGGAGAGTCGATGGCCGGATCCACTTCGGGGAGCGTGGCGGCGATGAGCAGCGGCTTTTTTGTGAGGGTGCCAAGATCGTACACCGGGGTGACGCCGATCCGCTCCTGCTCGGAGGCGAGGACGACGGCCCGGATTTCCATTTTTATCGGAGAGGGGTCCGGGGCGTTCCAGTCAACGGGTACGGAGCCGCGAAGATCAACAGGAATCGTTTGCAAGGGCCGGCCTTGATCGTCTCGCAGGATGAGCCGTCGACCGGAGAGTTCCGATCGGGCGAGGTCGGCCCCGGCGGTGCGGGCGTACATTTCCAAAAGCCAGGAAGCCACCACCTGGTCGCCTTGCCGGAAAACGAGTGGGAGGCGGTGGACGTGCTCATCCGCTTCCGGGGTCACTTTCCAAGCAGCGATCCGTGCCGTGCGCCGCAAACTTTCCTCCGGGGCGAGAAAGCCCTCGGCCGGCCGGAGGCCACGCAGGGAGCCGCGATGGGGAATGGCGGGAAGGGGGAGTCTTTCGGTTTTTCCGGTTTCCCGAAGGGCGACCGCGGGAAGCAAGGGGGCTTCAAAGGCCGCCAGGGCACGACCGAGTTGGTCATCCTGGGTGGGCTCCAGAACGTCGGAGGAGTCGAGGGGAAGAAGGAGACCAACCGGAGCGGGCCGGTAGGGGGAGACGGCCCGAAGAAGAAGCGTGAGATCCAAGCGGGGCCAAGGCCAGGGCTCCCCGGCAAGATCTTCAATGGCGACCCACGCGGGTAGGGCAGGGGGAATCGCCGGCGCGGCCATGGGAGGAAGAAAAAAACGGGACCATGGCACGAGCGAAGTGGCCAGGAGGAGGCCGATCGAGGCGGCCACAAGCGTGGCCCCGATGCGCGGAACGTTCATCTGTTCTTTGTAGCGGGGAACCGGCCTTTGGCGACGGGGAAGCAGATTGAAAAAGAGTTACCCAACCTTACAGTGAATGGATGAAGGGCGGGGTTACCACCAGTCCGGAAGTGCTTCCGGGACAAGAGACGGATCTTTCCGAAGCCTTTGCCAAGGGTTGGCAGGTGATCGTCTGGAACGATCCGGTGAACCTGATGAGTTACGTGGTATTTGTCTTTATGC
>CAZWQT010000090.1:0-3715 GCA_964635945.1 uncultured Akkermansia sp.
GGTAACCGTGACGGACCTTTTCCGAGGAAAGCCCATAGAGAATCCGGGCCACCAGGAGCGGGACCACCTTCGTCAGCATCTGGAATAGGACCACGATCGCCAGGAGCCGAAGAGAGGCGGGAATTAACGGATCGGCCGTAAAACACTCGATGAAATTCTGCCAACCCACCCAGCGGGGCGCTTCCCCCAGCGAGAAGGCGTAAAAGGATTTTTGCAGCAGCCAGAAAACCGGCGTCCACAAAAACACACCCAGAAGACCGAGACATCCCAAAACCCAAGGTAGAAACCACCAACCGCGATAGGGCCTCATGGAACTCCCTGACTTTTCTCGGCCTGCCGGAAGTTGGCCTCCTGGGTTTTCAGAAAGTCCTCCAGGCTCATGTGATCGTTGAGGTACAGCTCCGCATTCCGACGGAGATTATCCCGGAATCGCAGATCAAACAGGCTATACCAGCGGATCGGTACACAGCGTCGTTGCAGGATCGGCACGAATTCCTGAAGAAGAGACGGAACGGGGAACCCCCGCAGGATCGGAATCATCATCGGCCGCTCGGACACCACCCGCGAATATCTCGGCTCACTAGTAATCCACTGGAGAAAGCGGATGACGGACGCCAGCTTGGGGGAGGTTTGGGGATCTCCGGTGTCATTCCAGGCGGACTTAGCCACCGCGTATTGGGTTCCCGCGCCCCCCAAAGAGGCAAAAGGCGTTCCGGAAGCCAAGGGACTGTTTTCGCGGGTGATGGGAGGTGGGTAAAAAATACCCACCTGGAACGGGGGCTTCATCACATTAATCCGATAAGCCAGAAAGCTGGAGTTCCAAATCATGAGGCACTTCTCTCCGAGAAAATCCCGCAAGGGATCGGAATGCCGGATGTCGGAGGGGGCGTAGCCCCGGAACTCGCGGATCAGCCGCCACAGTTCCCGGAAACGCGGGTCCGAGGCGTGAAAATACCCCTGCCGGAATAGCTCAAGCATCTCCCGTCCGGTAATGTTAGGCCGCGCTCCTCCCCCCTCCCCCAAACGGGGAAACATCCGGGAATATTCGGGAAAGTACAGCTGGTCGAAAAACAGGTCCAAATTCCAGTCCGTGTGGAAATCTAGGCCGGTATTAATCGGCTGATACCCCGCCCGCCGGATGGTCTCCATGCTGGCAAGGAACTCCGCCCAGGTTTTAGGCACGGGGAGACCCAACTCGGCCCAGCGGGTCCGATTGTAAAAGATGGCCGTCTCATTGATGTCGTAACAAAGGGTGTAAATCCGGCCATCCTCCCCCCGCCGTTTTGCAAAGACATCAGGGTAGCCGAAACTTTCCAACCAGGTTCCTTTGCCCTCCCGCGCGTAGGGGTTCGGACGATTCAGCCATTCGTCGAGGGGCAGATACCAGCCCTTGCGGATATCGGGCAACACCTCCTCGGCGTTGATTTGCAGAATCTCCGGAGAAGTTCCGTTGGCCACCTGGGTAAGAAAGTATTCCCGGCTACTGGGAACCATCTCGAAGCGGATCCGGACATCCTTCTCCTGCTGCTCAAACGATCGGGCCACTTCCGCAAAACCTTCCTGCGGCGCTCCGGTTCCCAGCGGGGAACGGCCCGGATAATAAATAAAGCCCGGGCAAAATCGGATCAGGTTGCCTTCCCCAAAACCCAGGTCGGCCATGAATGTGCAAACCCAAAGAATGCCAAGCAATGGAGAAAACCAGCGCACTGTCACATTCTGTTTATGGAGGCCCCGGATCTGTGAAGAAAGGATTCAGACAACAAAAAACCGGCTCAAGTTTTGAGCCGGTTTTTGACAGTCCAAGGCCCTAAGCTCGACGCCGCATAGCCCGGGTGCCTGCCAAGAGGACCAAGCCAAGTCCGAAAGTACCCAAGGTGCTGGGCTCGGGAATCGCGGTAGCCGAAACGGCGGTTAAAATAATTTTTCCGGACTGGGTGGTTGTATCCAGATTGACCGACCATCCGCTGGCTCCATTTTCAGCCCGGATTGCGTTGTTCGCGATCCAGTAGTTGACGTTGTCCAAATTGCTGACGGCCAACATAAAAGATCCGCTGGAACCGATGTTCAACGCCGCCCCACCACTGGTGTTGATCGAAAGATAGTCCGCAGCAACGAAACCTGCGGAGATATTGATTTTTCCGTCGAAACCTCCGTTTCCCAAATAAAGGCTGCCAAGATTCAGCTGTCCGCCCGCCACATCAACCACCCCGGAATTGCCCCATTGGCCGGTGACCAGACTATTGGCAGTCAAGACCCCCTGAGAGGCAATCTGCAGGGCCGAGTTGGTGTCCAGGTAAATGGAGTTCGCAAAGTTTCCGGCTGAGCTAACCACAGGAAAGTTCGCCGGTATGTCCCAAGGCTTGATGATCGCCGTAATAGAGGAGTTCGGCAACCCTCCCAACCAGTTGCTGGAAGTCGCCCAATTACGGTCACCCGCCCCGTTGTTGTTATTCCAATATACATCCGCGTGAAGTGAGGAGTGCGAAACGATGGAAAGGACGAAAAGTAAAATGCAGCGGGTTTTTTTCATCGTAGGGAGACTCCGGTTTTTTAGAGTTTGGATGACTTCTTTGGAGAGCGCTTTCTAGAAAGACCCCCCAGCCACAAGGTTAAGCCCAGCCCGAGAGCACCGAGCCCGCTGGGCTCAGGAATGACGGTCAGCACCACATTGCCGGCAGAACTGGTGGTATCGACGTTGATGGAATAACCCGCCGTTCCGTTCTCCGCTAGGATGGCATTGTTGGCGATCCAGTAGTTGATATTCCCAAGGTTGCTGACCGGGGCGGTGAATTTCCCATTTTGGCCGATATTCATGAGGGCACCTCCCCCCGTGTTGATGGAAAGGTAATCCGCAACGACGTCCCCTCCGGAAATATTCAATTTGCCGTCAAAACCACCATTTCCAATCAACAACTGCCCTGTCTGGAGTAGTCCTCCCGAGACATCGGTCACTCCGACAGGGTTCCACTGCCCGGTAATGTATTTTGAAGTGAGGAGGCTTCCGCCCGTCACCACACTCAGAAACGACCCCTCGGTTAGATAAACCTCACCGGCGGTGTTATTGAGCGTGTTGACAATCGGCCAGTCGGCCAAAACAGGCCAAGGCTTGATGATGGCATTTCCTGCTCCTGCACCCGATGGGGATCCTCCAATCCAGTTGGAAGAATTTCCCCAACTGCGATCTCCACCGCCGTTATTCCAATAAACATCCGCTTGGACTTTTCCTGTTGAAAAAAAGAGAAACCCAATCGCCAGGAAGAATGACATGATTTGTTTCATACGAATATATTTGTCTAGATTGCTATTTTGTCAAGGGTTGGAAATCACAATTCCATATTTGCATATAAATCTGAATATCAATGCTTTGGGGGTAATTACTTGAGTGTGGCCTTGAGGCGCAGAAACTGTTTTGCGTTAGTTCCTTGGTCCAAGCTGAATTCGCGCCTTTGACACCCGGCCGGGACGCCATTGGTGTTGCTAGATGGGACTCCCTGGGGATTTACGGGAAGGTTGGACCACGTCCCGCCAAGGGATGTCACAGATTGACCCACGACCGTCAAATTGGAGTCATTGGTCCTAACGATGGCCGAAAGGTAAAATTTGGCTCCGTCTTGGCTGATCACCGGTTTTTCCCCGGAAGAATTTGGACCGGAAGCCCCTCCGATAGCATAAAGGCCCAGCTGGTTCTGGCTGGGCGGGGAGGTATTCCCCGACC
>CAZWQT010000091.1:0-3571 GCA_964635945.1 uncultured Akkermansia sp.
TCATCTCGTGGACCACGACGGGGTATAGCAACGCCGAGGTCTACGTCTTCACGGACAGCAATCCGGGTGGACAACTTTTCGGGCGTGCTCCCTCCGCCGTCGGTGGTCCTGCCAATTGGATTACCCAAGGCCGGATCATTTTTCGACTTTACGGCGGCACGAGCCGGACGGATTTGCTGGATGAGATTGTGGTCACGGGGGCCCCGTCACCGCTCCGCTTGGCCGGAGTGTTGGGCAATGACATGGTGCTACAGCGTGATGCCCCGGTCCCCGTCTGGGGTTGGGCGGAGCCGGGGCAGGCGGTCCAAGTCTCCTTTGCGGGACAGACCAAGAGTACGACTTCGGGTGCGGATGGCCGCTGGCTCGTGCGCCTGGATTCCATGGCGGCCAACACCAACGGTCGCACCATGCAGGTGACCAGCGGCGGCGCCACGCTCACGCGAACCAACGTGCTGGTGGGGGAGGTGTGGGTACTTTCTGGGCAGTCCAACATGGAGTGGAACCTCACAGCCAACGGCGACACCAATGCCATGGCGCGGGCCAACTATCCCTGGCTGCGCACCTTCACCATCGGCTGGCCGTTCGGAACCCAGGCCCAACCCACCCTGGATGCCTATCGCACCAGCCCGGCCTCGGATGTGACCGCGCCGGGAACCCAGTGGAGCGTCATTTCCCCGGCCAACGCCGGACATGTCTACACGGTGGGATTTCATTTTGCGGAAAGCCTGCGCCAAGCCCTCGGCTCCGGCGTGCCCGTCGGATTGATCCAAGCCGCCGTGGGCTCCACCTCGGGAGAATGCTGGGTGGGCAAGGCGACCCGCGATGCGGACCCCGCGCTGCAATCCATCGGCCGGGAGGTGTGGCCGACGCCGCCGACCAATCCTTGGTTCGTGGACAAATACATCATGTATCACGCGATGATCGCGCCGCTGCAGCCCTACGGGATTCGCGGTGTTCTCTGGTACCAGGGCGAAGGTAACACCTATCAGGGCGAGCCGAACGGGGGACCCCATGTTTCTCGTTATCACGATCTGCTCACCGGATTGATCAAGGGTTGGCGCCGGGACTGGAACCAAGGCGATTTTCCATTTTTTCTCGTTCAACTGCCGAAATATGGGGCCACTAAAGTTCCTTGGGACTCGTGGGAGCGGGTGCGGGAGGCGCAGCTGCAGGTGAGTCAGGAAGTGACCAACACCGGGCTGGCCATCAGCATCGACACGGGCAGTGCCGATCCGCATCCGTTGGACAAACAGCCGATCGGTCAGCGTTTGGCGCGTCTGGCCCGGGCCAAGGTTCACGGCGAGGCGATTCTGCCGACTGGTCCGATCTATGCGGGTGGTAGCGCGGATGAAAGCGGCGTGAACCTGCTTTTTCTGCACGCGGGGTCGGGCCTGCAGTCCTCCGGCGGTGCCCTGCGGACGTTTGAGGTGGCCGGACCGGACGGGGTTTTCCAGCCGGCCACTGCGACGATCAGCGGGACGGACACCGTCAGGCTAACCTGTCTGGCGGTGCCCCGGATTGTTTGCGTCCGCTACGGTTGGGACTGGAACCCCGACTGCAATCTGGTGAACAGCGACCTGCTGCCGTCCTCTCCTTTCCGGGCAGAGATGAGTGGCACGCTGGCCGCCAGTCCCTCCAAGATCACTCTCTCGCCAGGCACCACCGGTTCCACGACACTTACTTGGAACACCAGCCTCAGCCCGGGGGCCCAGATTACCCGCACGTTCGAAGGTGGTGCGGAGCAGACCCTCGGTGTCTCCGGCGTGGCCGGAGGCGTGACCGCGTCCGGGGTGGGTATCGGCCGGACGGTCTTCCGGCTTTATGGAGACCCGGAGCGAACCCGGCTTCTGGACTCGGTCGAAGTGGTGGGGACCACTGCCCCGCTTACGGTTCAGTCCGACGGCTCCTTGCGCCTGAACAATCGCCCCTTTACCGGCATTGGCGTGAATTACTACAGCGCATTCGAGCGGGTGTTGGACAATCCGACGGACACTTCTTACGAGGCAGGTTTCGAGACGCTGGGACGATGGGGCGTGCCCTTTGCCAGGCTGGATATCAGCGGTTACTGGCCCTCGAAAACTGCGCTCTTCTTCACCAATCGGGCGGAGTATTTCCGGCGACTCGACGGCGTGGTGGCCTCGGCCGAGCGTCACGGGGTGGGCCTGGTGCCCTCGCTTTTCTGGACGCCCTTCGGTTTTCCCGACATGGCAGGCGAGCGTCTTGACCAGCTGGCGGTGAGCAACAGCGTCACGCGACAAAAAATGCGCGAGTTTGCCACCGACGTGGTCAACCGGTATAGAGATTCGCCGGCCATTTGGGCGTGGGAATTTTCCAACGAGTGGAACCTGGCCGTCGACTTACCGGACTACACGCCGTATCTGCCGACCGATTCGAGCCTGGGCAACCCGGCCACCCGGGATCCGGTGCGCGATACTCCGAACACGGACACCATCCTCCCGGCGATGCAGGATCTTGGCGCCTTAATCAAGAGTCTCGATCCGGGCCGCCCGCTCAGCACGGGCCACGCCATGTCGCAGGCTTTCCAGTGGCATTTGGACCAATGGAAACGGGGATGGGTTCCCACCGCCTCCGTTTACACGACCGATTCCCCCGCGCAGGCGGAGGAGATCGCCCTGCGGCACTGCCCCGACCCCTTTGACCTGTTGAGCATTCACGTTTACGGGGTCGAGCCGGCGAGGGTGCCTGACTTTGCCGGAATCGCAGCGCGGGCGGGCAAGGCTCTCTTTGTCGGCGAGTTCGGAACCCCACCGGATCGGGAAGCGAACTATCCCAACATGCTTGCCACCGTGCGGACCTATTCCCCGTTGGCTGCGGTCTGGGCGTTTGACCGGCCGGGGGATGAGTACAACGTCAATGCCACCAATGCCCGGAGCTGGATGCTGAGGACCAACCTTCCCTCGGGATTTTCCGCCTGGTCCCGCGGTTGGGCCCGCACCGATCTCACCGGGCCCGGTGGGCAGACAGCTTTTCATGAATATGTGTTTGGAGCATCCCGTCCCGGAGCGGGCGCTCCGCGGCCCGTGGGGGCAGTCAACGGAGGCTGGCTTTCCCTGGAGGCGGTGGTGCGAACCAACGATTCTGGCGTGGCCCTGTGGGGAGAAGCCTCGACCAATTTGGCGCCGGAGGCTTGGACAAACCTGCCCGTCACGACAGCGGTTTCGACGAACCAAAATGGTGTTCTTCCCGGCTGCCAACGCCGAGTTTTTTTCGTCCCCGCGGATGGCCCGAAAAAATTTCTCCGCCTCCGTGCGCAATCTCCCGAGTGACCCCGCGCAGCGGGGTGGTTTTGAGGAATCGATTGAAATTCCAAAAATGGAAGGCAAAATAAGCCTCCATGAGGTGCTTTTTAAAAAAGAGATTCCCTTCTTTCCCTCGGCGGGTGTTTTCCGATGGATGCCGCGGTGCCGTATCTTTTTTGCCATGATCTTGGTCGTCCCCTTGGCTTGGATCGTGCTGGCGCTGGCGGGAGTCGGGCAGGCGTTGGCGGAAAATCTGGAGGTGATCTCCGGCGGGCAGGCCAAGTTGCTGGTGCCCCCCGATCCCGGAACCG
>CAZWQT010000092.1:0-1958 GCA_964635945.1 uncultured Akkermansia sp.
CTGGTAGGCAAGAATCGCCTTAGCGTTCGACAAGATCATCAGTCTTATCATGAACGGGGTTCAGATCGGACGCGTGGGCCACGCGTCCCTACCAGGTTTCCAACTTTAAAGCTCGAACTCCGATAGGGACGGTTCGACAAACCGTCCGCAACAGCCTCGCCTCTGATTTTCTCGAACAAACGGCTGTAAAATTTATCGTTTCTGCCGATTCTTATGCCATGGGACGTCGCTGGAATTTGATCGGTTGGGGAATTCTGGCTGCAGTCTTCCTCGGCATGTCCGTTTATCTGCTCCTCAACCCCACCCGGACCGGGGTGGTGCCCAACTATCGCTTCGCCTCCACGCATTGGTGGGATGCCACCTCGATGTATCCCGGCGGCACCCATGGATTTCTCTACGCCCCGCCGTTCGCTCTTTTGTTCAGCCCTTTCAACCTTCTTCAACCCCAGGTTTTCGGGGAAATTTTATGGAGAGCCTTCGGGTTTGGGCTGTTTGCCTTGGGGTTGTGGAAGCTGGCGGGGCTGAATCGGACGCCTCGGCGAGGCGTCCCTACCGAATCTTCGGTCGGCGGCCTTGGTAAAGGGAGTTTGCATGGGGTAAAGACTACTTTTCCTTGCTTTGTCCTTTTGGCCGTTCCTGCCTCCTTGGCTTCGATCAATAACGGGCAAACGAACCTCCCACTTTCCGCCTGTCTTGTCTTGGCTGCCCTGTCTCTGCGTGATCAAAAATGGGGCCTTTCTGCCCTGCTCCTCAGCCTTTGCTTGGTTCTCAAACCCATCGCCTTGGCTCCCTGGCTGCTCGCCTTCGCCGTCGTACCTGCCATGCGGACTCCACTGCTCGTCGGTGTTCCAATTTTGGGGTTAGCCGGGTTTATTCATCCTTCCCCCTCCTATGCCTGGGAGCAATGGGTTGAATTTTTTGTAAAGCTCGGCCATTCGTATACCCCGGAAAACCTGCGGGTCAGCGACCTTTTTGGTGCCGTCGGAAAACTAGACGTTCCTGTGCCTCCGATGCTTGAAAAAGGGGTCCGTGCCTTGGCCTGCTTGGGAGCTCTGGCTTACGTCTGGCGATCTTTTCGCCGCGAAAGCATGGCCGGTGTCTCCTGGGCTTTTTGGGTGGCTTCGGCCCTGGTCTTCACAATCTTTAACCCCCGAGCGGAGACGAATAGTTATGTGCTCATATCCCCGCTACTGGCTTTTGCAGCGGTCAGTTACTGGCGGGAAGTGGAGGGGGGCAGATGGAAGGGAGTCGTTCTGGCGATCGCCTGTATCGGCCTGATGTGTGACGGAATGGGGAAAACGATTTATCTGGCCACGGATGTGTGGTTCAAGCCGTTGATTGTTCTTTTGGTCAGCCCATTGCTTTTTCGGGTTCCGAAGAGGTGGGCAGCTGAAAATACGGTAGGGACGCCTCGATGAGGCGTCCGCCTGGGTTCTATGACCTTAAAAGAACAAGGTTGCAATCGGACGCGTGGGGAACGCTGCCCTACCCAAGTGCGGAGCTTACTCGCTCCAAGTATTCCGCCCTCGAAATTTCCACCGCCCCAAACCTGGCCGTGTGGGGTGTGACCATCTGAAGGTCGAACAACTGACAGCCCTGCTCCTTTAGCGTCCTCGCCGCAAAGACCAGGGTGGCCGAGGATGCCTCGCGGACCCGGCTGAACATCGACTCCCCGGCAAAGAAATTTCCGATTTTTACCCCGTATAGACCGCCGGCAAGTCGACCCCCCAGCCAAGCCTCATAAGAGCTGGCATACCCACGCTGGTGGAGCTCCGTGTAGGCCTTCACAAAATTAGGCCCGATCCAGCTCTGTTCGCGACCTGGGGCTGGCTGGGCGCAGCCGTGAATCACCTTCTCAAAGGCTTGGTTGATGGTGAATTGAAACTTTTCGCTCCGAATGGTCCGCTCGAGCCGTCGGGGTACGTGGAGCTGGTCCAGAGGCAGGATTCCCCGCGGGT
>CAZWQT010000092.1:2058-3466 GCA_964635945.1 uncultured Akkermansia sp.
CGCTCGAGCCGTCGGGGTACGTGGAGCTGGTCCAGAGGCAGGATTCCCCGCGGGTCCGGCGACCACCAGGTGACAGGATTTTCGGTCCAAGGAAAGATGCCTTTTGGGTAGGCCTCGAGAAGACGCTCCGCCGTGAGATCCTGGGTAATCGCCACCAGGCCGTCACGGTTGGCATGGGAAGGATCGGGGAACGGGTCCCCGGTAAGGAGGAGGGGAGCCGGAAGCTTCAAGGTTGAATGGGGAAGTTCATGCTTTCCGTTTGCGTTTAAGTTTACGTTTACGGGCCCATGGGCTGAAAAAATTCGTAAACCTAAACGTAATCGTAAACGAGGACCCTACAGGACATTTTTTGGAAGTACCTTCATCAGCTGTTTGACCTCCTGCACCTTGTCTTTCGAGCACACCAGCAAGGCATCCTTTGTGTCCACCACCACCAGGTTTTCTGTCCCCAACAGGGCCACGGGGCGACCGCCTTCCGCGAGGGCCAGGGTATTTTTGCATTCCATGGAAAGGACCGGACCGCGGAAGGTGTTGCCGTGCTTGTCCGTGGGAAGATGACCCGGGAGGGCTGTCCACGATCCCACATCGTCCCAAGGAAACGCTGCCCGCAGGGCCAGGACCGACCGCGCTCCCTCCATGATGGCGTAGTCCACGGAGATTTTGGGCAACTTGGGAAACTCCCGGCGAAGGTAGGCGGCGTAGGACCCCTTTTTCGGAAACCTTTCGATGAACTTCGCCAGGGCCGGCTGCTGTCTCCCGGCCTCGGCCAGAAAGGTGGAGGCTTTCCAGACGAAGATGCCCGCATTCCAGGCATACTGGCCCGACCGTAGATAACCTTTGGCTTTGGCCAAGGAGGGCTTCTCCACGAAGCGCTTCACCTTGAGGAATGGCCCGCCCTTTAGGCCAGGCAGGGTTTTCGATCCAAGGTGCAGGTAGCCAAAGCCTGTGGCTGGGTAGGAGGGCTTGATGCCTAGGGTGACAAAGGAGGAGGAGGCGACCGCCGCCCGGGCCGCTGCGGCTAGCTGAGACCGGAAAACGGGGTGTTTCCCGATAACGGCATCGGCAGGGAGAAGGGCCAGAACCGCGTCAGGATTCTTCCGCAGAGCCAAGGCGGTGGCCAGGGCGGCGGCGGGTGCGGTGTCGCGCTTGGCGGGTTCGGGGATGAGGGAGGCCTTGGGGAAGCGGGGCAGGGCTTTGCGGACGCCAGGAACCTGTTCGTGGTTGGTCAGGATCAGGAGGTCGGAAGATCTTTTGGCCAGTGGCTTCAGCCGGAGTACGGTTTCTTCCAGTAGGGTATGGGAGGAGACCAGCTTGAGCAGATGCTTGGGTTTGGCCTTGCGGCTGAGGGGCCAGAACCGCTCCCCCGACCCCCCGGCCATGATGAACATCAGAAAAGGCGATGCCATTT
>CAZWQT010000093.1:0-3323 GCA_964635945.1 uncultured Akkermansia sp.
CCCGGCCCAACCTCTCCACCACCTTGGGGTAGGCCCGCTCATTCCGGCCGTCGCGATAGGAGAACGGGTCTTGGGCCGGTGAACCGTCCTCGGGCAAAAAGACATAGTCGACCCCCCAAGAGTCGGTGCTGACCGAATCCAGCGGCACCTTGCGGTCCCCGATTTTTTTCAGGCCGGCGAGGATCTCCTGTTCCAAGTGCCGGAGATCCCAGCGCAATCCGCCGTCCTTTTCCCTCATCCGGTTGGGAAAGCGGTGGATTTCCTCGATGGTGATCTTTCCTCCCTCGAGTTTTCCCAGGATGACCCGGCCGCTTTCCGCACCCAGGTCGACCGCGGCGTGATGGGACGATTGGCTCATGCCAGTTTCAGCTGCTTTTGCCGGTAGTGTTCGTCCGGACGGCCGCTGATCCGCCGGACCTGGTCGGGGGGAAGAAAGACCGGCCCGCCGATCGAGGCGGCTCCGAGAAAAATCCGAGCTGATTTCTCGGCCATCCGGGTGGTCGCCTCCACTGCACCAGGCGTGACCCCGATGGCAATCAATCCGTGGTTCTGCAGGAGGATGACTCTGGGCAGGGTTTGGAGTCGCTTTTGGTACGCCTCCACTCCCCGCCGAATGGCCTTGGCGAGGGGAACGCCCGGATCCGTATAGGGCACGAGAACGGATTCATCCCCACAGCAGACGATTTCATCCGGAAAACACCGCCGCTTGGCAAAGTCCTCCGCCCGGGGGGAGCAGAGAATGCCGTTGATCGCCACCGGATGGGTGTGGGCGACCCACTCCACGTCCGGCAAGGACAGGAGATAGGCGTGAAAGAGGGCCTCGGTGGAGGGTTTCTTGGCCCCGGCGCTGACCCGGGAGGCGAGGAGCAGTTCGTCCACCTCCGCATCCGTACCCGCATCCTGTTTCCAAAGGGAGGCCAGGACGGAGCGACGGCACTCGGTGAAGGTCCCGGCGGCCGCAGAGGCCAGCGAGGTTCCGCTGGCCTTAACCCAAAACGTGTCTGTTCCGGAACGGGTCGAGGTGTTCCCCTCCCCCAAGATGGCGAGGGCCTGTGGATCCCCGCCAATCCGCCGGCTCAACCCGATCAACTCCCTTAGCCTGGCCGCCCGACCCAAAACCGTTTTTTTCACGAGCCACTCTCCGAGACAAGATGAGGGGGGATTTTTTGTGCCGCCAGGTGCCGAGGGGAGGCATCGGTGATGAGTCGGAAATTTTTACCCAAGGGGCCAAGAAAACTTCCCGTGCTGTGGCCCAGCTTTTCCGCGGTCACCAGGACAAAGGATTGGCGGCTCCGGGCCATCGCGGCCCGTTGCAGAGCCACAACCTCGGCCGCGCTGTTCCAAACACCCTGCCGGGTAACCCCCTCCGCCCCAAACACCGAAACATCAAATTTCCACGCCTGCATCGCCCGTACGGCGTGGGAGCCGATCAAAAGTGACTGCCGGGGGACCATGTCCCCGCCGAGGATGTGAACGGAAACCGGGGTGGAGGCCAGGAACTCGACGACCGGCAGGCTGTTGGTCACCACCCGAAGACCCGGGATCTCCGCCTCGGGCAGCAGGCGTGCCAAGGCGTAAGGAGTGGTGCCGCCATCGATGTACACCGTGAAACCGGAAAGCAGATAGGGCAGGACCTGCCGGGCCAACCCCTGCTTGGCCGGGCTGTGCAGGGCCAACCGCTCGCTGAAGGTGGGGAAGCGGCTGGTGAACCTGGCCAACGCCCCGCCCGGGGTCCGCTGGATCCTCCCCGTTTTTTCAAGCTCGCTGAGATCGCGCCGGGCGGTGGCCGCACTGATGGAAAGCCGGCGGCAGATCTGCTCCAGCGGAAGGTAGCGGCCCCGATCCAGCAGCTCCGCCAGAAGCTTGCGACGGGAATCCACCACGGATTGAGATACGCGCATAGTTTGAGATTAAATATTATATGATTGTTTTCAATCATATATTTTCCCGTCCCTGGGGCCGGGTTTTTACCCTCCTTCAGGTTCGAGAGGTGGTGGATCGGCTGAGGGAGGGCCAGAGAAACCCGTATGCGGCGATTACCGCAAAGCAGGCCATCGGCACGAAAAAGGCGGTCGACATGTCCCGCACATCCCCCACCCAGCCCATTAACTTCGGCACCAAAGCTCCCCCGAGGATGGCCATAACGATGTAGGAGCTGGCGATCTTGGTCTTTTCCCCCAGCCCGTGGATGCCCAGGGCAAAAATCGTGGGAAACATGACCGACATAAAGAAAAAGCTCAGAAACAGGGCCCCGAGGGAGAGCCAGCCCAGCTTGGTCACGATCCCCGCCATCATCAGCACATTTCCCAAGGCATAGAGCCCGATCACCCGGTGGGCCGGAACTCTGGTGAGAATCCATGACCCCGTCGCCCGGCCCAGCAGGAACAGGGTGAAGCCGAAGTAGGCCAGCAACTTGGTGGCGCCCTGCTCACTCACGTACCAGTCCCCTCCCCGCTCAGCCACCCCGGCGCTACCTCCCAGCCAAAAGCTGTTCTTCCATGCCTCCCCCACGGGGGGGATCTCGGCCACCACATAGTTGATGAAGAACGCGAAGATGCCGGCCTGCGCCGCCACATAGAAAAACTGCGCCACCACCGCAAAGACAAAATGGGGATGGGCCCAGATGGATTTGGACACCCCGGAAGCGGTGTCGGTCAGGTGATATTCGTCCGGCGGGCGGATTTCCGGCAGACGGGTGAAAAGGAAGACGCCGGCCAGAAGCAGGACCCCCGCGGCGATCCCGGCGTAAGGAATCCAGAGTTGCTGGTGGGCGGTTTCCGCCCCTTGTTCAGAATAAAAGAACATCCCGCCGATGATCGGCCCCAGGATCCAACCCACCCCGTTGAAGCTTTGGGCGATGTTGATCCGCACCGCGGAATATTTCGGGTCCCCCAGCACCGTGGTGTAGGGATTGGCCACGGTCTCGAGAAAAGTCAGTCCCATGGAAATCACGCAGATTCCCAACAAAAAGGCCCAGAAGGTGGAGATCTGGGTGGCGGGAATGAACCACAGGCACCCGATGGCCACTCCCAACAAACCGAGAACGATTCCTCCCTTATAACCCAGCTTTCGCGCCAGCCACCCCGCCGGCAGAGCCATCAGGAAGTATCCCAGATAATGGGCAAACTGAACCCAGGCGGACTGCTTTTTGGTCAGTCCCAGGTAGTCCTGAAAATGCTTATCCATCACGTCGATCATCCCGTTGCACAACGCCCACAGGAAAAAGAGAGAGCTGATCAGCAGGAAGACGGCGGTGTGATTCCGTCCGTCCGGGGTGCGAAAAAGAGGCTGGCGAAGCACGTCGGTAAATTTACGATATCCAA
>CAZWQT010000094.1:0-3285 GCA_964635945.1 uncultured Akkermansia sp.
GGGGTGGGGCGGTCGGAAACCATCTCCTGTTCATCGAGGGACATCGCGATGCGGGCGGATTTGGCGAGGTCGCCGGAGTTTTTACCGTAGCCGCCATCAGCGACGGATTTGGTGAGGAGGGAGTCGAACGAAGATTTTAGGGCCGTTAGCTCGATGCGGTCCTGCGGGCGCTTGGGGCCGGCCACGCTGGGTTGGACGGTGGCGAGGTCGAGCTCGACGACGGAGGAGAAGTCGAGAGCGTCCTTTTTCTGGGCGATGCCGAAGAGGCCCTGAGCGCGGAAGTAGTCCTCGACGAGTTTGACCTGCTCCTCGGTGCGTCCGGTGCCGCGGAGGTAGGCGAGGGATTCGGCATCGACGGGGAAGTAGCCCATGGTGGCGCCATATTCGGGGGCCATGTTGGCGATGGTGGCGCGGTCGGGGAGGGTGAGGCGGGTGGCGCCGGGGCCGAAAAACTCCACAAACTTGCCGACGACTTTGTGTTTCCGGAGGAGCTGGGTGACGGTGAGGGCGAGGTCGGTGGCGGTGGCAGCGGGCGGGAGCTCGCCGGTCAGGTAGAAGCCGACAACTTCCGGGGTGAGGAAGGTGAGGGGCTGGCCGAGCATGCCGGCCTCCGCCTCGATCCCGCCGACGCCCCAGCCGACAATGCCGAGGCCGTTGATCATGGTGGTGTGGGAATCAGTGCCGACGAGGGAATCGGGGTAGGCGAGGAGGGAGCCGTCGGCCTGTTTTTGGGTGAAGACGCCGCGGGCGAGGTATTCGAGGTTCACCTGGTGGACGATGCCGATGCCGGGGGGGACGACGCCGAAGGTTTCGAAGGCCTGCTGGCCCCACTTGAGGAACTCGTACCGTTCGCGGTTCCGTTTGAACTCGTACTGCATGTTGAGCAAGAAGGCCTGTTTCGTGCCGTTGACGTCGACCTGAACCGAGTGGTCGACGACGAGGTCGACGGGGACGAGGGGCTCGATGAGTTTGGGATCGCGTTTGAGCCGGGTGACGGCGTCGCGCATGGCGGCGAGGTCAACGAGAAGAGGGACGCCGGTGAAGTCCTGGAGGACGATCCGGGCGACGGTGAAAGGGATTTCTTCCGGGGCCGGCTTTTTGGCGTTCCAGCGGGCGAGGTTTTCGACGTCGCGGGGGGTGGCCTTGAGGCCATCGCAGTGGCGGAGGACGGACTCCAGGACGATACGGAGCGAAACGGGGAGGCGGGAGAGGTCGGTTTTGAGGTGGGTGGCGAGTTTAGGAAGGGATTGGAACCGATAGGCCGTGCCGGAAGAGGAAAGGGAGTCGAGCGTCAGGTTACTGAGATCAGTCATCCACTCATCATAGTAAATTTGGGATGAAGATGAAGATTAAGATGAAGGCGCAAAGAGGCTACGGACTACAGGCTAAAGGCTGGCGGCTTTTCGTTTATGATTACGTTTACGTTTACGAAATTCGTCAGGTGGAAGGATTTTACCGTAGAAACACCAAGTGCGCTGAGGGAATGGCCGCGACGGAGCGCGGCCCTACAATATCTTTCAATGACGTGCTGGAGCTTCAAAATGGGCCCGGGACAGGCTAGGGTCGGGCATGGCTTTGTTGGTGCAAAAGTACGGGGGGACGTCGGTGGCCAATCTGGAGAGGATCCAGCGGGTGGCGGACCGGGTGGCGGAGTCGCGCCGCCAGGGCAACCGGTTGGTGGTGGTGGTTTCGGCGATGAGCGGGGTGACGGACGGGTTGCTGCGGATGGCCAAGGAGATCGACCGGGAGCCGCATGAGAGGGAGATGGATCTGCTTTTGTCCACCGGCGAACAGACCACGACGGCTTTACTGGCGATGGCGTTGCATGCGCGGGGAGTGGATGCGGTGGCGTTGACGGGGGCCCAGGCGGGAATTGTGACGGATGGGACGCACACGAAAGCGCGGATTGCCAATGTGACCCCCTCGGCCGTGCGGGATCACCTGAAAGCCGGGCGGGTGGTGATCGTGGCGGGGTTCCAGGGCCAGACGATGCAGGGGCAGATCACCACGCTGGGCCGGGGGGGGTCGGATCTGACCGCGATCGCATTGGCGGCGGTGTTGAAGGCCGCCCGTTGCGAGATCTACACCGATGTGGACGGGGTCTATACGGCCGATCCGCGGACGGAACCGAAGGCGCGCAAGATCGGGGAGATCTCCTATGACGAGATGCTGGAGCTGGCGAGCACGGGGGCGAAGGTGATGCAGGCGCGGTCGGTGGAGTTTGCCAAGAAGTTCGGGGTTGTGTTCGAGGTCCGGTCGAGTTTCCATCGGACCCGAGGCACGATGGTGAAAGCAGAAGCCAAATCCATGGAGAGGGTGGTGGTGCGTGGCGTCAGCCTGGAAAAGAACCAGGCCAAGGTGACGCTGGCGGGGGTGGCGGACCGTCCCGGGGTGGCAGCGAAGCTCTTTTCCGGAATCGCCAAGGCGGGCATCAACGTGGACATGATTGTCCAGAACGTGTCGCTCCCGCCGGCAGGGAAAAGGGGGAAGGCGCAGACGGACATCACGTTCACGGTGCCGCGGGACGAACTGGGCAAGGTGAAGCGGTATTTGGAGAGCTTCCGGCGGGCCGGTGGGGCGCGGCAGATTTTGTTTCAGGAAGGGATTGCCAAGCTTTCCGTGGTGGGCATCGGGATGCGGAGCCACAGCGGGGTGGCGGCCCAACTGTTCCGGGCGCTGGCGGCCGCGGGCGTGAACATCCAGATGATCAGCACGAGCGAGATCAAGATCACGGTGGTGGTGGACGAGACGGCGGGGCCGAAGGCCGTCCGGGCGGCGCACCGGGAATTTCGTCTTGGGAAAAAATAAGGGAGAAAGCATGGGTCAAGAGACGATCGATCCGCGTCCGTTCTGGGTCCGCTGGCAGGCGCGGGACTGGGCGTTTTTCCTGCTGCAGATGTTTTTGGGGGCCCGGCTCCTGGTGGCGGGAGCGGCAAAGTTCAACGGGCCGCAGGGACTGAGCTTTGCCCATTTCTATAACCAAGTGATGCCGGCGTTGAGCCAGCCGTTTTTGGAAAAGACTTTTTTGCCGGGCTGGTCGGTGAAGCTGTATCTGGGAACGTTGCCCTACGTGGAAATTCTGATCGGGGCGGGGATTTTGGTGGCGGGGCGGAACCGGGCGGCCCTGGTGATGGCGGGAGTGCTTTTTCTTTCGCTGGCCTTTGGGCAGATGCTGATCGGCGGACACACCACGGTGGCGGATATTGCGATCCATTTGGGTCTCACGGTTCTGGCGCTGTTGCTGGTGGAGGAGGAGAAGAAGTAGGACTGGTGGAAAGCGGGAAG
>CAZWQT010000095.1:0-3284 GCA_964635945.1 uncultured Akkermansia sp.
TCGACTACGAGGCGCTGGCCGACAAGACCATCACGCTGCAGGTGCGGGTCACCGATGGGGGCGGGCTGAGCGGCTCGGCCACGGTCCGCGTCACGGTCAGCGATGTGAATGAGGGCAGTACGTTTGCAAGGTGGAGCGGTGGAAGATCCATGACGGCTGAACTGGCCGGGCGCTACGCCATTGGAGGAGCCAGTGGGCCGGATGCCACCGATGGGGTCAGGCCTGGGGCAAGCCTGACGGGAGGAAGCCTCGTGTTGACCGCCATCGTGCGGACGGATGACCCGAAGGTTACCGTGGTGGCCGAAGCGGTGGAAAGCTTGGCGGACTATGGGAATCCGGTTGCCGTGGATAAAATCATCGGGGTGGACAGCCCAAACCAAGTTGGAGTACCCGAGGGCCATACCCGCAGGACCTTCACTGTCCCAGGAACCCCCATTCGACTTTTTGTCCGCCTAAAGGCGACCGTCGCCCCGTAGCGGAGTTACTTCTCGACCTGTTGGAAAGGGAAGTTGGCTGGGCCGATGCGGGTGGTGGGAGGCGGTCCCACCTGTTTCACGGGTAAGCCGGAGGCCGGATCGACCTTGGTGCCGCCGATCTCCACCAGATTGACGGCGATCACCGGAGGGACCGAGGAGTCCTGAGCCTGGGCCGTCCCCACCGGAGAGAACGGACGGATCCGGTCGGCGGCCAGGAGAATGACGAGCAGCCACAGGGCGAGTTGGGTCCAAGGATCAAGACGAAGGATGATTTTCTTTTTCATCCAACCTTTTTAAGCAGATGGTCCAAGCAGGCCAACTGACAAACAGAGGTTTTTGAGCCAAAGGAGGGAAATGTTGGATTCGGAATGTAGAGGCTTTTGGTGGCCCTCCTTCGCCCGGGGCACGGACGCCTCATCGAGGCGTCCCTACCAAAGTTATGATCCAAAAAATCAAGATTCGCGTATTGGCGGACGGGTCGGCGACCCGTCCCTACCGAGTTTTGTGTCTGCCAGCTTTAAGCCTTGGTAGGGATGCGTGGCCCCACGCGTCCGAGGGTGGGTCTTTTAAATTTCAACGAGGCGGTTTGAGGGCAAAACAAACTACCTAACGCCACGCCAGGAGGATTGAGCTGACGACGAGGAGGGACTGGAAGATGAGGCCTCCGGCGATGGAGAAGGGATCGCGGCCGCGGAAGTGGCAGCGTTCGTGTAGGCGGTGGAGCCTTTCCAGCCAAGCGGGAGGATGTTTGAGGAGATCGCGGATGCCGGTGAGGTAGTCGGGAAACATGGAGCCGATCGCTCCGGTGAGCAGGAGCGGAAGCGGAACGGAGGTAAAGGCGGGGGAGCGAAGCAGAATTAGAAACACAATCAGGGCGATGACCTGATCCGCCATGGACATGGGGAGCAAGCGAGAGAGTTTGGTTTTCCGGTCCGGGGAGGAGTGGACCCAGTGGCCGATGCCGGTGTCGCCATGGGGCACGGCATCGAGAGCCAGATGACTAAGGACAGCGGCCAGAAAGACAGGAATTTCTCCGCCAGGTACGACTTTGGCTAGCCCCATGCCGACAACAATGTGGACGGGGGAGAACAAGGAGTCAGCGGTCGGCTTTGGCCAGGGCCCGGACAAAGGCCCGGACGCGGTCGGGATCGATCTTTCCAGACCGCTTGAGGGCGGTGCCGACGATGAAGCCGGAGGCTTCGGGCAGGAACTCATGAAGATTTTCCAGGGTGGTGCCGCTACCGATGAGAAGGGGAGCGTGAGGGGCGGCTTGGTGGGCGCGGCGAACGTGCTCCGGATCCGTGCCGTGCCCGGTGCCGGCTCCGCTGAGGATGAGGGCATCGGCGCCGCCGCGTTCCCAGGCATCCCGGGCCTCGTCCTCGATGGTGTAGCCGGGGGCCATGGGAGCGGAGTGTTTCACATCCACATCCGCGAGGATGCGGATGCGATCCGCGCCGATCCTTTTCCGAAAGCGAAGGAGTTTTTCGGCGATCCCGTTGAGAATGCCTTGGTCCGCCATCCGCGCGCCGACGAGGACGTTGACGCGGATGAATTCGGCCCCTGAGGCGGCGGCCACGGCCATGGCCCCCACGCCATCGTTCCGGAGCAGGTTGATGCCGAGCGGGCCGGGGAAAAGATCGCGGGCTTCGCAGGCGAGGGAGGTGAGGCAGGCGACGGCGGCCGGACCCGCGGATTCGGCGGCGAAGGGAGTGTCGCCAAAGTTTTCGAGGATGACGGCGTGGACGCCGCCCTTTTTCAGGGCGAGCAGATCTCGGCGCATGGATTGGCGGACAGGCTCCAACTTGCCGCCGTACCGGGGTGCACCAGGCAGAGCGGGGAGGTGGACTACGCCCAGCAGGCTTTTTTGTTTGAGAAGCCCGGCCCAAGAATTCTTTTGGGAACGCATGAACAAAGCGTAGCGGTGGGCAGCGGCGATGACAGCCAGAGTTTGGTCCCGAGCGCGGATTAAAAAAATCCAACAAGCAATTCATAAAGCATTACAAATCAGAAGTTTAAGTTGTGAATAAAGTATAAAAAGGTATTGCAAGCATATTCAACGGTAGCAAATTATAGGGCGTACTCCTTATGGAATGCATTCAAAAGCTGATCGTGGGGGCGCTCAAAAATTCCGGCCATACGGTGGCGCTGGTGGATCGGGAGTTACGGATTCGCTGGGCGGCCGGTTTGGAACGAACCGTCATCGGAGCACCCGTACATGCGTTGTGGAAGGGGGCGCGGGTTGCGCAGGGACAAATCCGTGGGCTGATCCGGGAACTGACGGAAGGGAATGGAGGCACCGCAGAAGGCCGGCTTTCCGGAACAAAGCAAAACCGGATGCGGATTGATTTTATTCCCCTGCGGGATGCCAGCGGGGAAGTGGAGGGTTTTGCGGCGATCTGTCAAACGGTCGGGGCGGTGGCCACGGGGGTGTCCGACGGGGTGGCGGAGATTTATGAGCTGCTGTTCGAGCTGAATGCAGACGAGTTTTCGGGTTTGTTGGCGACGTAGATTGGCGATTCTCCATTTCCAGGTTCGAGATTCCGGCTGATCGTTTAGGTTCACGTTGAACTGAGAGTTGAGCCTTTGATCCCCGGCTCGCTTAAATATGAAACCCCCAATTTTAAACGAGGCAGGTTGGCCCCCCAAGGGTTTCCCCTGCCCATCCTGGTTAGTCGCTCCGCGACGAATGGTATTTCGGTTACGCGGTGGGATTCAGAGAACCCACCCACCTAAAGTTAAGATGAGGATTTCAAGCCAGACTTCCTCCTGGCGAGCCGCCCCAACGAAACTCAAAAGCAAATCACCGAG
>CAZWQT010000096.1:0-3237 GCA_964635945.1 uncultured Akkermansia sp.
GTGATTTCGATCAGGTAGCTGTCGAGCTCCCCCTTGTTCCATTCCGCAAACGTCTTGGCCATCTCGTCCGGCGCCATGCCAAGCCCGTCCTTCATGAGCGCGTAGGCCTCGCAGATCAGCTGCATGTCCCCGTATTCGATCCCGTTGTGGACCATCTTCACGTAGTGACCGGCCCCACCCTCGCCCACCCAGTCGCAACAGGGCGCCCCGCCCTCCACTTTGGCGGCCACATCCTGGAAAATCTTCTTCACGTGGGGCCAAGCGGCCGGCGAACCCCCGGGCATCAGGCTGGGACCGTGACGGGCCCCCTCCTCTCCCCCGGATACCCCGGTACCGATGAAAAGTAAGCCCTTCGCCTCCGCTTCCTTCACCCGGCGGTTGGTGTCCTCAAACAGCGAATTTCCGCCGTCGATGATGATATCGCCCTTTTCGAGATGCGGGGTCAGCTCCTTGATGAAGTCGTCGACCGGTTGGCCCGCTTTCACCAGAAGCATGATCCGGCGGGGCTTTTTTAGCTTGGCGACCAGCTCCTGGATCGAGTGGGCCCCCTGCACCTTGGTGCCCTTGGCCTCCTTGGCCAGGAAATCGTCCACCTTGGAGACCGTCCGGTTATGGGCCACGACGACGTAACCGTGGTCGTTCATGTTCAGGATGAGGTTCTGCCCCATCACCGCGAGGCCGATCAGGCCGATATCACCCTGCAAATTCATCGGAAGGTCCTATCAGAAAAGGGCTTTTTCTCAATCCGAATTCCGGCCCGCGAGCGCCAACTCCACTTGCCGGTCCGTGGGAAGAATTGCGGGGACCACCACCGCCGATCGGGGTGCCTCCAGATCGGCAAACTGGCCTTGCAGGATTTTTTCAAATTTGCCGACCAGATCATGTTTGCGACTCACTAATCTCTCCTTCGCCTGATCCGGGCTGATCTCCAGCCAGACCACCCGCATCGAGACGGCCGAACCAGCGAGAATCTGGCGGTAGGATTTTTTTAAGGCCGAACAGGCCAGGACCGCTCCACCTGCCTTCTCCCAGGAAGGCATCTGTTCTGCAAGGGTTCCCAGCCATGGCCCACGATCGGCATCGGTCAGAGGCTGATCCTGCAGGAGCTTTTCCCGATTGCGGGGCGGGTGAAAATCATCTGCGTCGTAAAAGGGAATTTTCAACCGCTCCGCCAAGGCCCGGCCCAGGGTGGTCTTGCCGCAACCGGTCACCCCCATCACCAGCCAGATCACCGGTCGCTCTCCAGCCGATAAAGCATCTCTCCTGCCTTCGGCACCAACAGGACTCCTTCTTCTTCCCGGTTCGCAAAATCCTCCTTCCGGATGGTCTTCGGATCCCGGTAGCCCAGGTTGATTTCCCGACAGACTTTCTCAGGAATCCCCGAAGCGAGCACCACCCGGGCCCGTGGCTTCTCCACACCGTTTTCATACGTGCCGCCCCCGAAGACGTGAGTCGAGTGCGCGATCACCCCCCACGACTTGTCCTTGAACTTGTCCCACTGCTTGAGGAAGTAGTCGCGGCAGTGATATCCAATCTCCCGGATCAACTTGCCGTGTGTCTTGGAAATCTCCTTGAGATGCGGGGCATAAATGATCAGTTCCCCGCCCTCCGCCAGCACCGGTTCCAGCTTGTACATGCATTTGCCGGCCACCCAGAGCTCGTCATACATCTCCGGGGCGCAGGAAAGGATCTGCCGGAACGGCTTCGGTTTCCGAACGATATGCAACCCCGCCGACTGGTCCGCCGCCTTCTCCCAAGCCGCCTCGGGTGTCCCCACATGCAGGCCGGCCAGTGAGCCGTCCGAACGGACCACCATCGAGGCACACCATTTCCGGGTCTTCACCATGGCAGCCGCCCGATCCACCACCTTCCGGACGGGAGTCCACTTCTTGCCGATGATGCCCGGATTGGTCACCACCGCCCCGAGCCAGTGGAAGAAGTTCAGGACCTCTGGCCCGCTGATACCCGGAAAGAGATACTTGTTACCCCCGGAAAAGCCGACCACCTCGTGAGGAAAGGTCGGCCCCAGGATCACCAGCTCGTCATATTCCAAGGCCACCCGGTTGATCCGAACCTTGACCTCCATTTCAAAGAAACCTCCCGTCAGATCCCGGATCTCAGTGGAAGATATTTTACCCACCTCGACCAAGGCCTGGTCGTCATCCCAGGCGTGGTTGAGGAGCTGAACCTTCGAATACGACTTCCCTTTTTCTTCCACAGTCAGATCCAGTCGCTTGCAGATGGCCTCCTGGCTCATGGGCGGATGGGTGCCCAGGGCCACCATCACATCCACCTGCCGGGCAACCGGGCCGATCCAAGCGTGGGTTTCCTTGAAGAGTTGGCCCACCGGAGCTGTCCTTGTGTGATCTGGGACGATCAGCAAAACCTTGCGGTTCCTGAATTCGGCCTGGGGCAACCCGGCCTGCAGGATTTTTTTGACTTCGGCGGGGGAGAGCGACTTATCGGACATCAGATCGTCTGGGAAAGGAATCCGCCGTCCACGCGCAAATCAATGCCCGTGACGAAACCGCTGGCCGCAGGACTGGCCAGGAAGACCGCTGCCCCGACCAACTCCGCCGGCTCCCCAAACCGTCCCATCGGGGTGTGCCCGAGAATCGACTTGGCCCGATCCGTCGGGGAACCGTCATCCTTGAACAGGAGTTTCCGATTCTGCTCGGCCGGAAAAAAACCAGGCGTGATGGAGTTGACCCGGACGCCGTGGGGGGCCCACTCCCGGGCCAGAAATTGCGTCAGGCTGATCACCGCCGCTTTGGCCGCAGAGTAGGCCACCACCTTGGAAAGCGGGATATGGGCGGAGACGCTGGCAATATTGATAATACTCCCTTTTTTACGCTTGAGCATCCCCTCGCCAAACACCTGACAGGGCAGCAGCGCACCTCCCACCAGATTCAGATCGAAATTCTCTTTCCAAGCGGCCAAAGGGAGTTTGGTCATCGGATTTTCCGCCGAAACGACCGCTTGGGGCTGGTTGCCCCCCGCCGCGTTGACCAGCACCGACACTGGGCCCAACTCCTTCTCCACCTTCCGATCGGCTTCGGCCAAGGCCTTCGGATCTAAGGCATCCACCGAAAGGAAAATCCCTTTTCCTGCCCCGGAAATTTCAGCGGCTTTGGCTTTTCCGCGATCCCCATTTCTACCCAAGACCGCCACGTGGGCGCCGGCCTGGGCCAGACCCAGCGCCATCGCACCCCCTAGGCCACCGGTTCCCCCAAGAAC
>CAZWQT010000097.1:0-3224 GCA_964635945.1 uncultured Akkermansia sp.
TTTCCGCCAAGGCCAAGGATGTCGCGAGGAAGTGGTACCTCGTGGACGCCGACAATCAGGTCGTGGGCCGGGTGGCTGTGAAAGTGGCCAACCTGTTGCGGGGCAAGAACAAGCCCATCTTCACCCCCCATGTCGACACGGGGGACCATGTCGTGGTGATCAACGCCGCCAAGGCTGTCTTTACCGGGAAAAAGGAGACGGCCAAAAGTTACATGTCGTTTTCCGGCTACATCGGCGGGCACAAGTCCGAGAGCGTGCAGGCCCGGCGGGGACGTCGGCCGGAGTTGCTGATCGAATCAGCCGTCAAGGGAATGGTGCCGCACAATCGATTGGGCCGGACGGTCCTCAAAAAGCTTTTCGTGTATGGCGGGGCGGAGCATCCGCACGCTGCCCAGCAACCGGAGGCGGTGAAGGTCCGCTAAGGCGGACAGTTCTGTATGGCCAGCGAAGGCAACCACGGGATCGGGCGGAGGAAGACTTCCGTTGCGCAGGCGACCATCGTGCGGGGCACCGGACAGGTGACCGTGAACGGCCGGCCTCTGGATGAGTATTTCCCGGTCCCGGCGGCCCGGATCGAGTTGCTCAAACCGCTGGTCACGATCAAGGAAGACAAGAAGTTTGACGTTCGGATCTTCACGCGGGGCGGAGGCATGAGCGGTCAAGCGGGCGCGGCCCGTCTGGCGATTGCACGGGCCCTCAACCGGGCTCTGCCCGAGCAACGGGGTTCTCTCAAGAAGGCGGGCCTGCTCACGCGGGATCCCCGCAAACGCGAGCGGAAGAAGTCCGGCCAGCCCGGCGCCCGCAAACGCTTCCAGTTCTCGAAACGCTGATCGTTTGAGTTGTTCACCGACCGGCGTTTTTTGGCCGGTTGGGAGTGGAAAAATTCCTTTCCCACGGCCTTAATGTGCCGTTTCCATGAGTGCCCCCCTTTCCATCGCGATCGTTGGCGCATCCGGTTACACCGGCGAGGAGCTTGTGCGCATCTGCGTCCGGCACCCGGGCATGAAGGTGGCTGCGGTGACTTCGCGGCAGCTCAAAGGCAAGACCCTGCAGGAGACGCTGGCGGTGGGCGGTGCGGCCGGAGGGATCCGGTTTGAGGATCTTTCGGCGAAGGAGGTGGCCAAAAAGGCGGATGTGGTGTTCCTCGCCCTGCCGCACGGGGTTTCGGCGGAAATCGGGAACGAGCTACGGTCCGCGGGCAAGCGGGTGTTCGACCTGAGCGCTGATTTCCGGCTGAAGGACGCGGAGGTTTATGAGAAGACGTATGGGGCGGCTCATCCGGCCCCGTCGCGGCTGAGCGAGGCCGTGTATGGGCTACCGGAGATTCACCGGGAGAAAATCAAAAAGGCGGATCTGGTGGCGTGCCCGGGCTGTTATCCGACGACCGCGATCCTGGGGTTGGCCCCGGCGCTGAAGGCCGGCCGGGTGGCGGGCGAAGGGATCGTGATCTCCTCCATGAGTGGCGTCTCCGGCGCCGGCAAAAAAGTGGAGACGAGCTATCTCTTTGCGGAGTGCAACGAGAACCTGCGGGCCTACAGCGTGCCAAACCATCGGCATCGGCCGGAGATTGAGCAGGAGCTGTCGGCGGTGGCGGGGTCGGCCGTGAAGGTGTCGTTTGTGCCCCATCTGGCTCCGCTGAACCGGGGGATGCTGACCTCCATCTCCTTTCCGCTGAAAAAAGGCACAAAGCAGGCCGGGCTCCAGAAGGAGTATGAGATGTTTTATGAAAAGGCCTCGGCGGTGCGGGTGTTGGGAGAGGATTCGTTGCCGGAGACGAAGCGGGTGATGGGTCGGCACGGGGCGGAGCTGGCGGTGCGGGTGGATGAGTGGACCGGGCGGGCGTTGGTGGTCGTGGCCATCGATAACCTAGGCAAGGGGGCGGCGGGCCAAGCGGTGCAGTGTTTCAACCTGCGGCACGGTTTTCCGGAAGGGGAGGGACTCGAGTGGTGAGCCAGTTGGTCTGGCTGCGGAAGGGCACCGTGACGTCTCCCAAGGGTTTTCTGGCGGCGGGGCACCATGCCGGGATCAAGCCGGGCCGGGAGAAGGACATGGCGCTGGTGGTGTCGGCCAAGCCGGCGGAGGCGGCGGGAGCCTTCACAACGAATCAGGTGAAGGCGGGCCCGGTGCGGGTCTGCCAGGCGCATATCAAAAATGGGCCGATCCGGGCCGTGATCCTCAACAGCGGCAACGCCAACGCCTGCACGGGCGTGCGCGGAATCGCCGACGCGAAGCGGATGACGGTGGAGACCGCGAATGTTTTAAAATGCCGGCCGCACCAGGTGTTGGTTTGCTCGACGGGACGGATTGGGCGGCTCCTGCCGATCCGGAAGGTGCTGCGGGGAATCCGGTCGATGGCGGGCAAAGTGAAGCCCAACGGCGGCACGGCGGCGGCCCGGGCGATCATGACTTCCGATACCCGACGGAAGGAGGCGGCGTTGCGCCTGACAATCGCCGGCCGGAGGTTGACGATCGGGGCGATGGCCAAAGGGGCGGGGATGATTCATCCCAACATGGCGACGATGCTTTGCGTGGTGACGACGGATGCGGCGGTGGACAAGCGGACGCTGGTGCGGCTGACGGCGGAGGCGGTGGAGCACAGTTTCAACCGGATCAGCGTGGATGGGGACATGAGCACGAATGACACGGTGCTGGTGTTGGCCAACGGGGCGGCCGGCAACACCCCTCTAAAAAGCTACGATCCTGATCTGGGCAAATTTTCCAATGCCCTCAAGCAACTCATGCTGGAGATGGCCAAAAAAATCGTGGAGGACGGGGAGGGGAAGACGCGGTTGATCGAGTTGCGGGTGTGCGGGGCCGCGACCGAACGGGATGCGCGGAGGATGGCGGAGGCGATCGTGCGGTCGCCGCTGGTAAAGACGTCGTGGGCCGGTGGCGATCCGAACTGGGGACGGATCATGGGGGCGATTGGGGCATGCGGGGCGCGGATGCGGGAGGAGTTGGTGGATATCCACTATGACGGCGTCTCGGCGGTGCGGGGCGGGGTGGCGGCGGCGACGCCTCCAGGACGGTTAAAGGCGGCCGCCCGGCGGGCGCGGGTGTCGATCCAGGTGGACCTGAATCTGGGCAAGGGGGAGTACCGGATTTTGACGACGGACCTTTCCGAAAAGTACGTGCGGATCAATCTCGGGGAGTAAAGTGACGGGGGTGATCGTGGTGAAGTACGGCGGCAGCGCCATGGAGGATCCGGCCAAGGTGGCGGAGAT
>CAZWQT010000098.1:0-3220 GCA_964635945.1 uncultured Akkermansia sp.
GGGGCGGGGACACCCACATTGATCCCGACCATCCCGGCCTTGATCCGGTGCTTGAACTCCCGCGCCGCCTTGCCCGACTGCGTATAGATGCAGGCGCCGTTGCCAAAGGGGGTGCGGTTGGCCATGTCGATGGCTGCCTCGAGGTCGTCGAAACGCATGATGTTCAGCACGGGGCCGAACACCTCTTCCTTGGCGATCTCCATGCCGACCTTCACCCGGTCGACGATGGTGGGGCCGAGATAAAACCCGTTGGGCTCGGCCTTCACCTGGATCTTCCGCCCGTCCACCACCAGGGAGGCACCCTGTTTGACGCCGGAATCGATCAGGCCCTTGACCCGGCTGAGGTGCTCGGGACTGATCACCGCGCCCATGCGCTGGCCGTGTTCGCGGTCCGTCGGGCCCACCTCGATCGACTTCACCGCCTTGGCCAGCGGATCGAGCAACCGGTCAGCCGCCTTGCCGATGGTCACGGCCGTGGAGCCCGCCATGCAGCGCTGGCCGGCACAACCAAAGGCCGCATCCACCAGGCCGTTGACCGAATTTCCAAAATCGGCATCAGGTAGCACGAAGACATAGTTTTTGGCGCCGCCGGCGGCCTGCACCCGCTTCCCGTGCTGGGTGCCCTTCTCGAAAATATACTTCGCCACCGGCGAGGAACCGACGAAGGAGATGGCCTTGACCAGCGGATGCACCAGGAGCGCATCCACGCACTCCCGGCCCCCGTGGATGATGTTGAGCACTCCCGGGGGTAGGCCGGCCTTTTGCAGGAGCTCGATCAACCGGATGCCGGTGAGGGGCACTTTTTCGCTCGGCTTGAGGATGAAGGTGTTCCCGCAGGCGATGGCCAGAGGGAACATCCACATCGGCACCAGTGCCGGGAAGTTGTAGGGGCAGATGCCGACACAGACCCCGTGGGCCTGGCGGACCATTTCACAGTCGATCCCTCGGGCCACGTTCTCCAACACCTCGCCCTTGAGCAGTTCCGGGATGCCGCAGGCGTACTCCACCACCTCGATGCCACGGCGGAGATCTCCCCTCGCCTCGACCAGATTCTTGCCGTGCTCCCGGGAGATGCTTTTGGCCAGGGCCTCAAACTCATCCTCCAGCAGCATCTTGTAACGGAAAAGGATCCGGGCTCGCTCCACCGGCGGCATCTCTGACCAGTCGGCAAAGGCGCGCTGAGCGTCCTGCACGGCCTGGTCGACCAAGTCGGCCCCGCACATCGGTACTTCCGCGATCACCTGGCCGGTGGAGGGGTTGTAGACGCGGGAGGTCTTCGGGGTCTTTGGCGTGGACCATTTCCCCCCGATGAAGATCGGACAGGGATCCAGCTTGGATCCGGTTTTTTTGGCGGGGGCGGTCAGGGTCTTAGGCATGGGCAGGGATGGGTTTCATTTCGCCGGAAGCCAGCTTGGCCTGGTACTCCTTCCAACTCATGTGTTTCTTGCCGGTGGGCACGTCCACCATCGTAATGCACTGTTCCACCGGACACACGAGCGAACAAAGGTTGCAGCCGACACACTCCTGCTCCTTGATCTGCGGGATCGCCTTGCCGGGCAGGCGGCCCGGACCAAGGCCGTGCCCGTTGGGAGAGACCAAGGCAATGGCCTGGTGGGCGCCATCCTCACAGGCGATGTAGCAAAGGTTGCAGCCGATGCACTTGTCATAGTCGATCGAAGCGATCCGCTTGTAGTTGAGATTAAGATTTTCCCAGTTCCCCACCGTCTGGACGGCCTTGCCGACCAGTTCGTTGACCGACTTCATCTTCTTGGAATCCAGGAAGTCGTTCAGCCCGTCGATCATGTCCTCCACGATCCGGAAGCCGTAATGCATGATGGCGGTGCACACCTGCACCCCGGTGGAGCCCAGGGCAATGAACTCCGCCGCATCCTTCCAGTTCGAGATGCCCCCGATGCCGGAAATGGGCAGTTGCACGGCGGGGTCAGCCGCGCAGGCCTGCACCATATTGAGAGCGATCGGTTTCACTGCCGGACCGCAGTAACCCCCATGGGTGCTCTTCCCGGCCACGTAGGGCTCGGGGCACATCTTGTCCAGGTTCACCTGGGTGATGCTGTTGATCGTGTTGATCAGGGAAATCGCGTTGGCGCCGGCCTTTTTCGCCGCACGGGCCGATTTGGTCACATCGGTCACATTCGGGGTCAGCTTGACGATGACGGGAATCTGCGCCGCCTCCATGACCCAACCAACGATCGTCTCGATCACCTGGGGGTTCTGGCCGACAGCCGACCCCATCCCCCGCTCGCACATCCCGTGGGGGCAGCCGAAGTTCAGCTCCACCCCGTCCGCGCCGCAGTCGAGCGAACGCTTCATCATCTCGTGCCAGTTCTCGCGTGTGTCGGTCATCAGGGAGGCGATCACCGCCCGGTCGGGCCAGCGCTTCTTGCACTCGGCGATCTCGCGGAAGTTTGTTTCCGGGGAGCGGTCGCTGATCAGCTCGATGTTGTTGAAGCCGACCATCCGGTTGCCGTTGATGTCGAGGGAGGAGTAGCGGGAGCTGACGTTGACGATCGGGTCGCCGATGGTTTTCCAGACAAGTCCACCCCAGCCGGCCTCGAAGGCGCGGTGACACTGGTAGGCGGTGTTGGCGGGCGGGGCCGAGGCCACCCAGAAGGGATTCGGCGAGCGGATGCCGGCGAGATTGATGGATAGATCAGCCATGGTGGGCTCCGTTCTTTTTGCCTGCGAAGTAGGCGGCTTCCAACTCCGGCACGCGGACCGGCTTGAGAAAACCCGATCCCCTCGCCCCGTCCCGATGGCCGATCCGGCTAGCCTGCACCGGGGGTGTCCCGGTCTTGCCTGAAAGCATCGCATGAATGGCGAGAGCGGCTTTCTTTCCCTCGGCCACCGCGTTGACCACCTCCCGACCACCGTTTACGGCATCACCCCCGGCGAACACCTTCGGGATGCTGGTCTGGTTCGTCTCCTTTTTCACCTCGATCCGGCCTTTGGCGTCGAACTTCAACTTGGGCAGGAGCTTCTTCCAGAGGTTCGCCTGCTTTTCCTGCCCGGTGGCCTTGATCACCATGTCGAACGGCTCCTCAAACTCGGTTCCCTTCACGATCTCCGTCTTGCCGTTCTTGTCGGTCTTGGTTTTGGCGAGCCGAAGCCCAGTCACCTCTTTGCCACCCAACACTTCCACCACCGCGGTGTGAAACAGAAACCCGCAAGCATCGGCCTTGGCCAGCTCGTACTCATACTC
>CAZWQT010000099.1:0-3215 GCA_964635945.1 uncultured Akkermansia sp.
ATGATCAGGGCGGCGACACCCCACACCGCGATCATGCTACTGGTAACCGGAAGTGGACCAATTTGGAAGAAGGTGGTGGCAGCGGGAGGAACGGGAGGACCGCCGGAGGCTGCAAGAGGAAGAAAGGCCAGCATGGAAGCCCTTCAATAGAGCGAAAATCCGGTCCCAAGCCAAGCACCCCGAACCCAACCTTCCTTTTAGTTACCAAGAGTGAAACCAGTTAAGATTTTCTAATAGATCATGAATGATTCATCGGTCAGTTTTGTTTTAAGGCCATCCTATACCTCCAAAGTGCTAATTTTTAGGGTTTTACAAATTAGATCAATCATCCGACTAGTTGGTATTTCTTAAAAAGAAACTTGGGCTAGTAAGGGTTTCATGAAATTGAAGGTCTTGTTGGTGGAAGATCAAAAAATGTTTCTCCAACTCCTTGAGGGGATTCTTCGCTCGACCCCCGAGCTGGAGGTGGTGGCCGCTTGCGGCACTGCCAATGAGGGAATCGAACTATGCCAACGGCACAAACCCGATCTTTTGATCCTCGATCTCCAGTTGCCGGACGGCAACGGGGTGGCGGTGGCGCGCCAAATGATCATTTCCAACCCTGCGGCTAAAGTCATCGTTTTGTCGGGCCACGCCAATACCTTTGTCTGCCCGGCGGATCTTCAGCCCTCCATGCACGCCGTGATCGACAAGACCCGCGCCTATTCGGTCCTCCAGGAACAGATTCATCTTTTACTCGACGCCCGAGGACTGAGGAAAAGAAAGCCCGAGAGCTCCCCGCTGGAGGAACTGACGGAACGGGAGCAGGAAATTTTCGCCCTGATCGGCAAGGGGCGGACCAACCGGGAGATTTCCAGGCATTTCGGCCTTTCCGAGCACACTGTCAAAACCCACCGCAAACGCATCGCCACCAAGCTAAACCTTCGCGGGGCCGCCCTCATTCACAAAGCCACCCTCGCTTCCCGCAGTCCCGGCAGCTGATTCTCAACCCGGGGTAGGGCGGCGTCTTCGCACGCCGCCTCGTGAGAAATTTTGTTTTGGAAGATCAACGAGGCGGGCGTGAAGGGCCCGCTCTACCTAGTTCCTGGTTTTCAGTCTTCCCCCTCCCGCCTCCTGCTTTCCACCTCCCCCCATCTTTCCTAGACTCAGGATCTTGAGCTTTTTCCTTTCTTGGCTCCGAACTTCCGGCCTCCTCTCCCTTCTCCTCGCCATTGCCTACGCTTTTTCCGGGCGGCTCAGCTTTCTTGCCCAGGTCGACGATGTCCTCGTCACTCCGGTTTTTTTTCTCCCGGAAGGTGTCGCCCTCGCCTTTGCCCTCCGCTTTGGCCCGGGGATCTGGCCGGGCATCCTGGCCGGTCAACTCGCCCTTGCCCTTCACCAGGGACTGCCGCTTGCCCCGGCCCTCTCCATCTCCGCCATCAACAGCCTCGAGGCCCTGGGAGCCGTCTGGCTTTACCGCCGCTGCGGAGGCCTACCCTATCTCTACGATCTGCGTTCCTGGATGGTTCTGCAGGGCATGATTTTTTTCATCCTCCAGCCCTTTAGCGCCACCTTCGGCACCCTCACCCTGTTTTCCTCCGGGGTGATTCAGGATTTCCCCGGCTGGATAACCTCCTGGCAAAGCTGGTGGACAGGCAACGCCGTGGCCCAATCCCAACTCACCCCCCTGCTGCTTTTGCTCATGAACCCGGAGAGTCGCGCCGGTTGGCCCAAAAAGATTCTGCTCCCATTGGCGATGACTGCCGCAGCTCTCTGGTTCACGGTCGCCGGGCTACCTGCCGGCGGCATCGGCGCCTCGTTGGCGCTGTTCCAACCGCTCCTCGTGGGATTCGGACTTACCCTCGGCCTCAAGGCCGTCTGCGCCGCCAGCACCCTCACCTCGCTGACCTTTCTCTACGCCACCAGCCATGCGATCGGACCATTTTACTTCGGCGAAAAGACCAACCTCCTGGATCTGAACGTTTTTCTTATCGGCATCTCCCTCATCGGCCAATTCCTCGCCGTTCTGTTCCGGCAATTGACGGAGGCCCGTCAAAAGGAGCGGTCGGCGGAAGAACTCAAGCGGAAGGAAATCACCCGCAAGCTAAAGACCAGCCTAACGGCCGCCGGAATCGCCCACGAGATCAACCAACCCCTCAGCCAGATCCTTCTCCAGAGCGAGCTGAGCCTCCGCCAGCTGGCCTCTTCGTCCGGTTCCGCGGAGGGAACCAGGGAGGCTTTCCGCAACATCCAGGAACGAACGAGGCAAGTGGTGGAAACCATCGAGACGATCCGCGCGCTGCTTGGAAACGTGGCATCCGGGCATCAAAAACTCGATCTAACGGACGTGGTTCGCAGCGCCATTCTCTACCTCCAACCGGACTTCCAACGGGCCGGGGTCGAACTACACCAGACCGGGCTCGAGTCTCCCCGGACCATGACTGGGGACGACGCCCAACTGCACTTGATGGCCTCCAATCTGCTCCGCAACGCCCTGCAAGCCGTGGAGAAGGGACCGGCCGAAAGAAAAACGGTTGCTCTTTCCCTGAAGAAATCCCCCGAAGGTCTCCTGCTCTCCGTGGAGGATTCCGGGCCCGGCTTCAGTCCGGAGCAGCAACTGGTATCCGAACTGCCCATCGAGTCCACCAAACCAGAGGGCATGGGGATGGGCCTTTACCTGGTGCGCACAGCTGTCGAAAACCACGACGGGCGGATCTCCTTCTCCCGCTCCCCCTCCCTCGGTGGAGCCTCCGTCACCGTCACCTTTCCGAAATAACCAGCGCTCCGCGTCCGTTTACGATTACGATTAAGTTTTCGCAGAATTTCGCAGGTTCGTGGCGGATGGTTTCATAAACCTAAACGCAAACATGAAAGAACAGTTTCCCGCCCGATTCGACGGTCGGCTCAATCTTTCAATCTCGAACTATAATGCCCGCGGATCAACCGAAAGAACCAGCACGGGACCGGAGTCAGGAAAAAAATCTGTCCGAGAATCAGGAGGTCCCGGCTTATGTGGCCTCCTTCCATCCGGTTGATCCCCTGCCAGGCCATCAGCAGAATCCCGCCCAAACAGAGAAGGTAGGCGATCGGCATGAAGACACGGCTGAACTGATCCCTCTCCAACATCCGACCGATCCGCTCTCCGCGGTTCTTCCAGTTCACTGCGCTTTTCTTCGCAACTTTTTCAGGAAGGAAATCCATCCGCTCACCGCCACCAGAAGAATCGTGCTGGTGAT
>CAZWQT010000100.1:0-3170 GCA_964635945.1 uncultured Akkermansia sp.
CCCCGGTTGATCCAACGGAAGATCCTGAGATCCAACGAATAAACTTGGGTGATCAAGTTTCCGAAGCTAAATTGATAAAAATGCCACGCCAAGCCGTTTGCTATGCGGTGTTCCTTGCCGTGGGGGCCTGTGGGGCGGTGGGCCAAGACCTGGGGCAACCCTCCGTCCGTCTGAAGGCGGAGAAAAAGGACACCTCCACTTGGGAGGCGAAAATCCCCGAAAACCCCACCCCCCGGCAAATGCAGAATTTCCTGTGGCGGACGCTGGTCATGAAGGATCTCATCCTCAAGGGCCGGGTACAGAGCGGGGAAAAGAAGATTCCCGTCGTGGTGCGAACCCGGGATCGGATGATCCAGTTTGAGTTCCAGGACCGTCCGCTCCAGATCCGGGTCCGTTTTGCCCCGGAGGGCAGCCTGATCCAAAAGCGGCCGAAGCCGGATGCCGACTGGACGGTGGTCACCGGGCAGGAAAAAACCAGCCCGGTGGCGGGCACGGATTTGGCCTACGAAGACCTAGGCATCGATTTTCTCCGCTGGCCCGATGCAAAGTTGGTCGGAACCGACAATATCATGATGCTCGACTGCTGGACCTACGAAGCGAATCCCCCCGTGCAGAGCAACTACGCCAAGGTGCGCTACTGGATCAGCAAGACTTACCTGACGATGATCCGGGCGGATGGCCTCAACGCAAAAGGACAGGCGATCAAACGTTTCACCTTCAACAGCGTGATCGAGGCGGAGGAGACGGTGGTGATCGGGGAAATGAAGGTGGCCAAGCTTACGCCGGGCACAGATGTCTCGGCCTCCCGGACCTTCGTCCAGATTGAGACGGTGGAAAAGGGCTCGGGGCTCTGATTTTTTCTCATGAAGTACCGCATCGACCTCCACTGCCACTCTCGTTTTTCTTCGGATGGGGTGAGCGAGCCGGAAGAGATGGTCCAGGCGGCGCGGGAGCGGGGCCTGCACGGATTCGCCATCACGGATCACAACACCTGCGCCTGCGTGGACTACTTTCTTTCCGCGGGACTGATGCGGGAGGATGGCCATCCGGTGAACGACTTCCTCATCCTGCCGGGACAGGAGATCACCACCTCGGCGGGTCATTTGCTGGCTCTCGGTGTGCGGTTGCCGGACCTGAAGGGAATCGGGCCGGCGGAGGCGGTGGGTCTGATCAAGGAAGCCGGCGGCCTGGCGGTGCCGCCGCATCCTTACGACAATTTTCGGGCCGGGATCCGGGAGAGTATCCTGGATGGGCTGGCCCTGGAAGCGATCGAGGTGTTCAACGCGGCGGTCACGTTCAAGACCGCCAACCGCCGAGCCTACGACTATGCCAAGAAACGGGACCTGGCCATGACCGCGGGCAGCGATGCCCATCATGTGGAGGCGATCGGCACGGCCTGCACCGTCCTCGAAATGCACGACTTCACCGTGAAGGGTGCGTTGGCGGCCATTCGAAAAGGGGCGGCCGGACTGGAACAGAGATACATGAGCAAGACGCAGGCCCTCCGCAAAACCTGGAGCAACGTTTTCCGCCTGCGTTCCCGCAAGAAGCGCCACCACGTTCCGCATCCCCATCCGTGAAGCATCCGGCCCCGGTCGCGCGGGCGATCATCCTCGGCAACATCGGCATCGCTTTTTTCGATGTCCTGCTGGCGATCAACCGCCCGGGGGCGGACTCATGGATCCGCCAAATCCTCTCTTTGTCTCCGGCCAACTTTCTCGACGGGGCTTGGTGGGAACCGTTCACCTACATGTGGCTCCACGCGCCCCCGGTGGGATTCTGGATCACGCACATTCTTTTCAACATGCTGACGCTCTCGATTTTTGGCGGGCCGGTGGAGTCCCGGCTCGGGTCGGCCCGTTTTGCTGCTCTTTACCTGGCGGGCGGTTTGATTGCGGCCCTTGCCTTTCTCGGTCAGGCGTGGTGGGAGGCCGGTTTCTCCCTGCAGATTTTGGGTGGGAACACCCAGGAGATCGTCGGGGCCAGCGGGGCGGTTTTGGCCGTGGTGGCCGCCTTTGCGGTGTATTACCCGGATGCCCGGCTCTTCATTTTCCCGATTCCGTTCCCGATCCGGGCACGCAAGGCGGTCATGTTCTTTATCGTTCTCAGCGTGGCTTTCATGTTTGTTCCGGCTCTCTCCTTTATCGGGCACAGCGCCCACATCGGGGGTCTGGTGGCCGGCTACTTGCTGGCGAGGAGGTGGCAGAGGGGAATAGCCGAGCCGCCGGTTCTGGCTCGGCCGGCCTGGAAGGGGATGGATGAGGTGGCCGCGGCGTTGGCGGTGGCCGAGTTACCGGAGGCCAAATTCCGCTCCGAACTCCGGGATCTGCTGGATGCGCTGGGGCACGGACATTGGCGTCCGTTGACGGCGCGGGAGCGGGCCCTGCTGCGCCGGGCCCATCTTTTGGTGTGAACCTGCGGAACGACTGCCAATCCGCCGGGGAGGCGTGGGAAAAGTTCCTCGAATTTTCCCCGGGAAGTCGGGAGGTCTTGGCCGCCAATGAAATTTTAACGGCCAGCGGACGGAATCCGGCGGCTCTGCTGGAGGTGCGGAGCGTCGGCAAATACCGGATTGAATGGGCGGAGTTGTCGGCGCGGGCGGATGCTCCTAGCCGCCGCCTCGCGGCCCTGCGGGAATGGCAGCGGGCGGAGCTGGTCCGCCTGGCCTTTCTGGATTTCGCCACCTTGCCTCCGGCGGGGGAATCTTCCGCCAGGTACACGGCCTTGGCGGAGTTTGTGGTCGGCGCGGCCTTGGTCCTGGCACGGGAAAAAGCGCCCGACGTTGACCAGGGTCGGATGGCCGGTTTTTCCATCCTGGCATTGGGCAAATTGGGGGCGGCTGATCTGAATTTCTTTTCCGATCTGGACCTGATTTTTTTGGCTGGGGAAGGTGATGACTTTGAGGCCTGTATTCGGCTGGCCCGGGCCTTGGTGGCCGATCTGGATGCCCGTGGGGGCGAGCTGATTTACCGGGTGGATTTGCGGCTTCGCCCCGAAGGGGACCGGGGGCCGCTGGTCTGTACGCAGGCGGGGCTGGAGGAGTACTACGAGGCCTACGGAGAGGTTTGGGAGCGCTGTGCGTGGATCCGGGGAAGACGCGTGGCGGGGGACCAGGAGACCGCCTATGAGAATTTTCAGGCGCTCCAAGCCTTTATCTATCCTCGGGGGCT
>CAZWQT010000101.1:0-3156 GCA_964635945.1 uncultured Akkermansia sp.
AAAACCGAACGATTCGGCGGTTTTGGTGGAAAGAGGTAGGCGGGAGGTGGAAATGCCACTTCTGTCAGAAGTGGCCTGTCGGCTGGGGATTTTGAATTTAGAATCCCAAGTTTGGTAGGCCCCTTTTGATAAAAGGGGCATTCACTTCCCAGAGGTAGCATTCGTGAGGAGTGGGGCGGGGGATTTAACGCGAGCGCAGGGCGCGGGGCGAGGAGCCTTGAGGATAGGATGATCCACTTCGCGCCGCTTCGGCCGGCTTGATTTTCATCAACTCATCATCGGTCGTGTCGGCCGCCATCCGGGCCTTCCCGTCCTTGAGATAATAGTCGCGGGCTTCGTTGAAACGGGGTTCTTGGTCCGGGAACAGCACGTTGCCCGACGACCAGGCCCCGGCTCCAGCCGCAATCATGACCGGCGGCAGAATAAAGCCGATCGCCTTGGTGACGTCGTCCGGCGGGTTGAATTTTTTGTACCAAATCCTGGTCGGCAATCCGTCGGAGGGACGAACCCCCACGTCGATCCCGCCGCTTCGTTCCTCCCCGCTCACTTTGATTTTTTCCTCGGCCAAGTAGCGGATGTAGCCCAGCCCCTGGGCCTGGGCTTTCAGGTCCACCGAGGCGGCGGCCGTTCGTTCCTGGGGGCCCTCCACAATTTTGACCTGACGGTAAGTGCCCACCGGCAGCACGACTTCTGTGCCGGCGCAGGAAATCGTCTGAGCTTCGAAAATTTGGAGCTGACAGTTTTTGGGACGATTTGGATCCAACAACGGATCAAGAGCTGGCTGAACAAGGGGTGGTGGGGCGGGCTGGGCGATTGGTTTCGGCTGATTTTTAGGCAGGGAGAGCCGGCCGGGCGCGGAAGGCTGGGTCGTCACGGCTTGGGAAGAAACCGCCGCTCCGGGATTTTGACCGTAGACCAAGAAAGGGCTTAGGAAGATGGTCAGCCAAAGCAGGAGGCGGGAAGTGGAAGGTGGAAGGTGGGGCATGGACTAGAAGCGGTAAATCAGGTTGAGGCCGGTTCCGGCGTTGAGGGCCTCATAGGTGCCGGTTTCCTCGACTTGGGTGCTGTCGCTTTTGGTCCAGCTGACAAATCCCCGGAGGGAAACGTATTCCACCGGCGTCCAAGTAACCGAGGCTCCGTAGGTTTGCTGGATATCGAGCCGGTCATAGTTGTCGAACTGGCCGGGTTCCTGAATACCCGTGTACTTGGCCAGACGTGCGCTGGCGTAGAACATCAAGCTGAGTTCTTTGGCGGGCATGATCGACCAACCCAGCGTCAGATTGTTGTCAGTGCGGGAGAAGTTGCTGGGATTGGCCCAAACGTAGGAGGCCCGGGCCGTGATCGAAAACGAGTGGATCTCCTCGAGGATGTGGGACCAGTTGGCCTGCCAAGCCAGAGGATACTCATCCAGGAAGTTTGTGTAGGCGGAGCGGTCGCGACCAGAACCCTGATAGAGGTTGGCCTGGACCGAAAAATTGAAGGAGAGATCGTCGTCCACCTGCCAGCCCAGGTTGGCATACGGGTTCACGACATCGAAGTTCAGGGCCGATGGTCCGGTGGTGGCGTAGACCTGCTTCGGGGGCTCGGCTTGGGCGTAGGTGAAAAACTGGTAACGAAATCCTGCCTGTGGGGACAGCATGGAGTACTGCTCATCCTGGATCGTCGGGGCGAAGGCGATTTCCGGGGTGGTGATGATCTGCCAGGCGCCGAAGGTGTTGCCGATTGAGGAGGCGTAGAGAACGTTGCTGTTGTAGAAGGCCTGCGTATCCACGGAAAGATGGAACCAGGGTTCAGAGGGTTCCGCTGCCATGATCCTCACGTCGCCCATATCCTTGGACAGAGGCTTGGCCAAAAGCCGTTTGGCCTCCGAATCTTCCTGCATTTGTCCCATTTGCTCCGTCTCGCGGACCTGAGTCCGGAGTTGTTGATCCTGTTGGGTCTGGGATGAAACAGCGGCTGATACCCCTGCTTGGCCAAATGCAGAATCGATCGTTCCCACTAAAAGGAGAAAAGCCAAAATCGCTGAAAAGCAGTGTTTTACATAAATTTTTTTATATAATTCGATAAACACAACAAATAGCTCTCCAGATAGGTACTTGATACCACATATTGTGGCTATTCAAGCAATACCCAACGTACGGTAATGAATATTTGTTGCTAAGGCTTAACCTACATTAGCTTGAGGCGCTTCCTTTGTATTATGGCTTGGCTTGCATGGGGGCTTAATCCCAGCCCCACAGCTTTAGCTGCCTCCATGGGATCCGCTCAGATCACGGCAGTCCGGAATGCCGTGGAGAAAGTTGAAAACGAAAAGGGGCGTCCGGCCGTGGTTTCCGACTCGGTGGTCGAAGGCGACATGGTGCGCACGCGCTCTGAATCCCTGGCGGAACTGACTTTCAGCGACAAAACCATCACACGGATGGGTTCAAACTCCCAATTTTCCTACACGTCGCAGGAACGGTTGGTGAAAATCGAAAAAGGTACCGTGCTGATGCACACCCCCCCCGGAAATGGCGGAGCCACCATCACCTCGGGCGGTGTGACCGGGGCCATCAGCGGCACTTCCTTTTTGCTCACGGCAAGCCCGGCGATGTGCACAAAAAAACCATGCCAGCAGCAGATGCGGGAGCGACCCAATGAGCTCGACCCGCTGAAGCGATATTATTGCGAAGATCATCCTGATGTCCCCCAGGCGCCTTCGACCGGAGGTTTTGCCATCGTGGTCTTGGAGGGTAAGGACGTGACAAGAGTCACCGGTCCCAACGGCATGACGGTTGAGTTACGGCCCGGGCAAATGGCCGTGGTCGGGCCGGTGATGGACGGGGCCCCCCGGGTTTTTACCGTGGATCTCGCCACCATCATCCGCACCTGCCCGCTGATCCAGGCCTTTCCCACGCCCCTGCCGAGCATCGGGGACATCGTGCAAACCGCCATGATGCAGCAACAGATGCAGGGGATTAAAAATCTGGAGCTGACGGGAAAAGCGCTGAGTGAGAACGGTGACGTGCTGGTTTCACCGTCCGATCCGCCTAGCCCGTTCAAGGGCGACTTTGATATGGCCTCCAATCAGGAGGGCGCGGGCCAAAAGGTGATTCCCGGATTTGATGAGGACATCGACACTGCGGCCGGGGGTGGAGGCGGAACACCTTTTGCCGG
>CAZWQT010000102.1:0-3152 GCA_964635945.1 uncultured Akkermansia sp.
CAGATCCCTCTGGGCGATATCCGGCAACGGATTTTGATCATATTTTCCTTTCGCCCAGGTGGGTGGCCCTGCGGCCCTCTGAACCCCTGCGGGGGCGGAGCTATGCAGGGTTCAAGTCGGGAGTGGTTCAGGGCGGAAAGATCCCAAGTGACCACTATCCGGCCTGGATCAGATGGAGTGGTGAGAATTTGGGTAGTCCTTAGGGCAAGAGACGTTCGAGCTGCTGGTAAAACGTGCGAAATTCTCCGCTTTTTTCGAGTCCTTCCGTCACGATGCTACGGGCCTTTTTCGTTTCTCCAGTTTTTAGGTAGGCGGTCACCAAGGCTTGGTCTGTGGCCACCAGGTCCATGGTGCTCATCCTTGGACGGGCTGCTTCCAAATAGGGAATCGCCTCCCTGTGCTCCCCGAGCATCTGATGGATCCGGCCCATGTACCGCTCGGCCATGCCGCTCTCGGAAAAACCTTTTTGCAGCAAAAACCTTCCCCGTTCCAATTCCTCCCGGGCCTTGGCCTGATCGGAGGAGTCCAATCGACCGTTTATTTTCTCCCGGCAGGCGAGTTCGAAGTAGACATACTCCATGTGCCAACTGGTGAACAAGGGGACCTGGGTTTGGGCGATTTGGTAAAGCGGAAGTGCGTCCTTGAAGTTGGACTCCCGGAGGTGTTGGCGGGCCACCATGCCGGTGATGGGACGTTTTCCGCCCGCATGGGGGCGAAACGATTGCCAAAGCCGGATATTCTCAGTCATCGCCGGGGAGAAGGTGGCTTCCACAACCCGTGCAGATGAGTCGTACCGCTGGTAGGCATCCGGATTGCTGCGCCGAAGGAATGGCACGTGAAAAATGACCCGCAACCCGTGCCAGGTTCCGTAGCGGTCCCATTCATTGGTCCCCAATCGGTTGGCGTAGATGGAATTTGCCGGAAGGGCCGAGAGCTGAGAGGTGGGCTTAGCCAAGATTCCGTTCTGCTCTGACAGGGAGGCCAGCATGGCCCGGGCCGCTTCGGCCTGTCCCTCGAGCGAGGGGTGAACGTGATCGTCTAGTAGTTCCCAGCCGATGGCCCCACCGGGAGATTTTTTGCGGAACCAGGCCTGCACATCACAGAGGGGCACCGCTTCCGATCTCGCCGCTTCGCGAATGGCTTCCTGCAGATCGTCGGAGGGGCGCCACGGCATGCGGTCGAGACGGTTAGCCTCTTGTAGGGCTTCTAAGGCATCCTTTTTCTGTAGAAGCAGAGACCGCCCAAGGAGGAACCAGGCACGCGCGTCCTTGGGGTTTGTTCTGAGATGGTTCTGGAAAAGAATTTCCGCATCGGCGGGTTTCGAGCCCAACATCTGTTCAGCTTGATCGGCGGAGGTTCCGCTTGGCAGCGAAGGGTCAAGGATCGGGGGATTGCCGATGGGGGCTAGGCCGGCCTCGTTCACGGCGGTGGTGCAGACCATCATAGGAACGCCGGCTTTTCGGCAGGTTTGGATCATTTCCCGGATATTTTCCCCAAGATTTCGGGCGGAGAGGGAGCGACGGGAGTCGTCAGGATCGATGCCGGGGTCTCCCATCATGATTTCCATCAGAGAGGTGTCGGCGGTGGGTGGGGGATGGAGGATCTCGTCCAGTTTTTGTAGGACGGCCAAAGAGCGGATAGCCCGCTGGGCCTTCAGGCCGGCACGGGAACCAAGACCACGGGAGGTGGAGGCCACTCCATAGGCGCCATAAAACTCGTTATTTCCGGCGTACACGATGACGAGGTCGGGCGAGTAACCGACCAACTCCCGAACCATGTAGACCAGGGGGAAGGTGCTGACGCCGGTGGTGCCCATGTTGATGAGCTCAATCTTTTTGTCCGGATGCAGGTCCTGGAGCATCGTCTGGAGAAAAGAGCCCATCGAAAGGTTGGGGGGCTGGGGGTAACCCTTGGCGGCAGATTCGCCGACGAGGAAAATACGAAACGTGCTGGCTGGCTTGGGCATAAGAAAGACGGACTGGTCGGCGTAGCCAGGCCGTTCCCGGGCCGCAAAGAAGTAGGCTCGGGTGGCGGCGGGTTCCACCATCATCAGACGTGAGTCCCGCCACGCGCCGACGTCGCGGACAAAAAGGGGATAGCCACCAAGGCCAACCAAACGAAGAATCGTCTCCGCCAAACCCATAGCCAAAAAAGGCAAGGAGACTGCCAGCCAGCGAAACAAAATCTGGCGCTTTGGCGCGGACATGGAACCAGTTTTCCAGCGTTGCAAAATGAAAACAACTACGGGATGAGTCGTTGGCAATCAAAAGGTGGACTTCCTGAGCAAAAACCTTGGGGAAGATGGGAGGTGAAAAAAAATCCCAATTACATAACTAAAATGAAAAACCCTCCGACCGGAGTCGGAGGGTTTTTGAAACAGAAAAACGATTAGGCGTTTTTGCGGGTGCGGCGAAGAACCGCGAGGCCAGCCAGACCAAGGCCCATCAGCAAGGAGCTGGAGGGTTCGGGGATCGCATAGCTGTAGAGACCGTTAGCCGTGTTCGAGGTATAAGGTCCGGCCCACCCAGTGATGCTGGTGTTTGGATTGGCCAGTGCATCCACGGCTGAGTCGCTGCTACCACCACCAGTGGAGTAGGCGTCGAAATAGAAGGTGTCATTTCCAGTTAATCCCAGGGAAGCTCTTGAGACCGTATAGGTAAGTTGACTGGTGGCACCCGCCGTAATGGAATACCCGAGTAACGTTCCAGGGCCGCTCCAAGACCCGCCATGGGTCCAGAGCTGCGAACCCCCTCCGCCGTTAACCCATGAGCCGATCCAGAAATCCATTCCTCCGACGGGCGAGGTCATGTTGATCGGGCGGTTCCATCCGTTTCCACTGGTTGTTCCTGCGGTTTTTCCGGTGGAGATTCCAATCATGAAATTCCCCCAATCGGTTGTGCTAACATTACCGTTCACAGTAAGATTAAAAACCAAATCAGTCGGAGTATGGGAAACCTCTGCACCGATGAAATTTAGGGTACCCCCCCCATTGGAAATGCCTGGGTCGATGTCCCCCGATGCATCCGTGTAAGTTTGGGCTGCGAAGGAGGAATTAACTCCGAGCATCGTTGATGCAATTAAAACAAGGTGAATGATGTTTTTCATAGGTTTGTTTCCTTGGATGGGTTTGGAATTGGTTTTGTTCATTCTTT
>CAZWQT010000103.1:0-3141 GCA_964635945.1 uncultured Akkermansia sp.
TCTCCAAGGAAAAGTCCGAATGGGTCTCCGGCAAGGACATCCTCGGGGAACGCGTCCGCCTGGCCGAGGCCGAAACCATCTCCGTGAAGGAGAAACTCAAGGAGATCGAGCTGGCCGTGGCCGAGGCCCAGAAAAAAAGGGACGAGCTCGCCGCGGAAAACGAGAAATTGAAGGCCACCGGGGAGAAGACCAAGGCCCGGATCATCGGCCTGGAAAAAAAGCTCCGCCCACTGCTCGCCATGTTCCCCGACCCTCTGAAGGAAAAACTTAAGCCCATCCTCTCCCGCTTTCCGGAAGATTCCGACAAGTCCACAGCCTCTTTGGCGGAACGCCTGCAAAACGTGCTGGGCCTGGTCGATCAGGCCAACGCCTTTAACTCCACCATCACCAGCGTGAAGGAGCTGCGCACCTTCCCGGATGGAACCCGCGCGGAGGTCACCACGGTCTATCTCGGCCTCGCCCAGGCTTTTTACACCAACTCTGAGGGCACCCTGGCGGGGGTCGGCCACCCCGGACCGGAGGGCTGGACTTGGACGCCCGAAAACGCCCAGGGAAAAAAAATCCTCCTGGCCGTCCACATGCTCGAGGGCAAAGAAAAGGTCGCCACCTTCATCGACCTGCCGGTCAAAATTCAATGAGATCAAATCTTCAATCCACGGCCGTTTTAAAATCCGCAATCCGCAATCCGCAATCCGCAATCTTTTCTTTCGTTCTTGTTCTGTTGTTTCCGCTCCCTGGCTTCTCCCAGGAGCCCAAGGACGCGAATGTCCAGCCACGGCCCCCCAAGGCGGAGTTCGTTAGCCCTCCCTCGGCCGAAGCGGTGGCCGCCAATACCCCCGCGGCCACCCCCAGCGTTCTTCCTCCGCCCCCGCCCAAAGGCGGGGACATTCTCGCCTCCGCCGCTGCCAAGGCCCGGGCCGACCTGGACGCGGCTTTGCGCCAACTTGCCGAGACACGGGAAAGAATCGCTGGGGAAAAAGTGCCCATGAGCCAGGCCCTCTCCAAGGCGGAGGACGATCTGGCCATCGCCCGCAAACAGCTGGAAACCGCCCAGCGCACCCGGGACATGCGCAACCTCGATCAATCCTCCCTCAAGGCGGAGATCAAGCAACGCGAGGACGAGAACACCTACATGCTCAACTTGCTCAACGAATTCGGCCGCAATTTTGGCGACAAGGGCCTGCACATTTCAGAGCGCAAGGCCCACCGGGAAAAACTGGATCTCGCCAAGGCCGCCCACGAAAACACCACCGCCACCAAGGAAGACAAATACCAGCACTCCTTTGCCGTGGTGGACGCCGCCCTGGCCCGCCTGGACGACCTGATGGGGGGAACATCCTATTCCGGCGTGGCCTTGGATGCCAAGGGAGGACTGGTGGAGGGTAAGTTCGCCCAGATTGGGCCCATGGTTCTCTTCTCCAACCCGGACGGGAGCGTGGCCGGCTTCGCCAGCGAAGCCAAGGGGTCAAAGGAGCCGGTGGTCAAAGGAGCCGAGCATGCCGCCGTTTTCGGTGCCGCTTTCGCCTCCCTGGTTTCCAAGGGGGAAGGGGTGATTCCCTCCGACTTCACCATGGGACAGGCCCTGCGCAATCTCACCAACAAGAACTCCATCGTCCGTACGTTCATTCACGGCGGCCCGATCATGTGGCCGATGCTATTCGTGGCCATTGCCGCCGTCATCGTCTCCCTGGAAAGGACCTTGTTTATCTTCATGGAAAACCGGCGTCGCAACGAAAAACAGGTCGAGGAAATGTTCACCTTGGTGGAGCGCGGGGATCGGTCCGGCGCCATTCGGATCGCCGAAAGCTCCACCGACTACGTGGCCAGGGTGCTTGGGTTTGCCCTCGCCCACGCGGAACTCTCCATCAGTCAGGCCATCAGCAAGGCCTCGGCCCAGGAAATCCAAAGATTCACCCGTGGATTGCCCATTCTCGACACCATCATCACCGCCGCGCCCTTGCTCGGACTGCTCGGAACCGTCACCGGCATGATGAACACCTTCAGCATGATGGGCGGGGACGAGTTGGGTGCGCCTGCCGCCATCACCGGGGGTATCGCCGAGGGTCTCATTGCCACCGCCTTCGGGCTGCTCATTGCCATCGCCTGTCTCTTCCCCAACAGCTACCTCAACGCCAAGGTTGAGACCGTTCAACACGAAGTGGACGACGCCGGACGGCGTTTGGATCTTCTGCTTCTCGCCCAGAAAACCTTCCAAGGATCGGGGGGCCACGGCTTTTCGCCGCCCGGACCTCCACCGCCTCCCCCCATTCCCCCCCCGGGTTTTCCTACACCCCCACCCCCCGGGGCCTCCCCTTCCGCCATACCGACCCCACCTTTGCCGGTTCCGCTGACCAAGGCTCCTGGCATGGCCAAGCCCCGCCCTTCGATCCCTCCACCGCCCCCATCTGGAAACCTGCCAAAAAAACCCTCCGGCGCCCTAAACCTCTTCGGCTTCCTGAAACCCAAGACCCCCAAGCCCACAAACCCGGCCCCGGGAGCCGCCTAGCGCCATGGCTGGAGGAGGTGGCGGACTCACGCGGGGAGGGAGAAAGAAGGCACGCATCGAGATTGTCCCGCTCATCGACATCATGTTCTTTCTGCTTGCCACCTTCGTCATGGTCTCCCTCTCCATGGTCAAGAACGAAGGGGTCTCCGTGATGCTTCCGGGCTCCAGTACCTCCCAGTCTGCCGAAAAGGATGACAGCATCACCACCGTCTCCGTCGCGGAAAACGGCGATGTCTACCTCGGCCAGGAAAAAGTCACCATGAGCCAGTTGCCCCTCCGGCTCTCCTCCATCAAGGCCTCCAATCCCGATCCCAAGTTCACTCTCAATGCCGACTCCCGCGCCAACTTTGACAAGGTGGTGCTCGTTCTCGATGAGATCCGCAAACTCGGTGTCACCAAGATCGGCATCTCCACCAAGACCAGATCCCAGTGAACTCGCTTGCTGAACCGCCTTCTGGACCATCTCCGAACAACCCCCAGGCAGGCCAGTTTCGCCCGCGGAAGGATCCCAACCTCTTTCCCATCAGTATCGCCGCGGTCGTCCTCTTCACTTTGTTCTTGGTGGTGGTGGTCGGAGGAATCCTTTTTCCCGTTTCCGAATTCAAGAAAAAACCCAAACCGGAGGCGGAACAGGA
>CAZWQT010000104.1:0-3107 GCA_964635945.1 uncultured Akkermansia sp.
CCGATAGCATAAAGGCCCAGCTGGTTCTGGCTGGGCGGGGAGGTATTCCCCGACCAACCCGTATAAGGATTGGCTGCTGCCTCGCTAACCACCAAACGAACCTCCCCATTCGAAGAATCGTGCAACACCTGCCCAACATAGGAGGGATTGAGGCCCGCAATCTCAACCGCGGAAAATTCCCCGCTCAGGGAACTTCCCTTAATGAGTAGGTAGGTAGCTGGGCCCACCGCGCCGGCGTTGGTCAAAATCAGTTTGGAACCGGACGCAATTTGGATGGCGTTGCTCACGGAAAGCGTTTTGGCGGAATTGCCGGAAAGGAAATTATAGGCAAGGACGCCACTGGGCCCGACCTGCAGGTCGTTGGCCGTGATGGTTCCTCCACCTCCCCTAAGTTCCAGGCGATTGGTTCCTCCGGCAGAACCTCCCAAGCGCAGGATTCCCCCAACGGTCAGGCTCCCGGAAGAGAAAAAGGAACTGCTGCTGGCGCCCCCGCTTCCAAAAACAAAGTCTCCGGTGGTCGTCACCGTTCCGTCCGCATGGCTGTAATAACTGGGCCATTGATTGCCATTTTCCTCCGCCGCAATCCTGATGACTTGTGCCACCAGGCCCGCCCCGGGATTCACATTGAAGGCCGCATTGCCACCAGCATCTCCGACCGTGACGGTGGAGGCGACTTGTCCACTGGTGGTCAGAAACGCACTCCCCACATTGATGCGAACATGGCTTTGTGCTGAAGGTAAGCCGTTGGGATCCCAGTTGGCAGGGGTTCCCCAGAGATTATCCCCACTCCCATTGTCCCAAGTGACAGTTTGCTGGGCGATGATCAGGAGCACGCGTGCGGAGGCTGTTTCGTAGGAAACCGTGGCCTCCCAACCCGCCGGCAACCCGGTAACCTCCACCGATCCAAAAGTCCCCGACAAGGAGGCTCCATCGGCCAGGACGTAGGTTGTCAGAGAGGCGCCCTCCGCATTGCTGATCTTGAGCTTGGAACCGCCGCCGAGGCTGATTTGGTTGCTAACGGAAAGCGTTTTCAACGAATTCCCTCCCAGAAAATCAAACTCCAAGACCCCGGAAGGTCCGACCTCCAGGCTCCCGGCAGCCACTTGGCCTCCCCCACCCCTCATCTTAAACTGATTGGTACCCCCGCTACCGGCACCGATTTTCAAAGCGCCGCCGATTGAAAGATTTCCACTGGAAAACGACGACTGGGTGCTGGCCGAACCTGCTCCCGCCACAAAATCCCCCGCCACCACCACAGTCCCGGCATCGTGGCTGTAGTAGGAAGGCCATCGGTTGGAATTATCGGCGGATCCCACTGTCAGGCTGGCAACGGACAGAGAACCGCCGGAATGGACATTCAGGGCAGCGTTGCCACTCGCATCGCCGACCTTCACGTGCCGCACGGAACCCAAGACGGAAGTGATAAAGGCACTCCGACCGCCGGAAACAAGAGCATCGTCGTTGGTGCCGGGGAGGCTGTCTGTATCCCAATTGGCAGGGTTGGACCAGGCCGCATCAGCCCCGGCTCCCCCATCCCAAGCGAGGGATTGCGAGACGGGCGCAAACTGTACCTCCACATAAGCCAAATAGGCCTCCGGGGCCTCTGTAAAACCATCCTGGGGATGCTCGCTGGGAGTGCCGACGTTGACCATCGGCCAACGGGAGAGACCCTGGGTACGGTGAGGCAAAACCGTTTTGGTGACGAGCGTGCCGCTGGTTACCACGCCCGGATTCGGAACCGCGTAGACTCCCGGGGTAAACACCTGGTTAACACTGTCGGGATAGCTAAGCTGATTGGTGGAGACCGACGGCCATTCGGTGGTTCCCATGCGGATCCAGCCGGCGAATTTTCGGCTGCCATCCGGCTCCACATAAAACGTCACAGGCCCTCCGGAAAGCCCGGTCAACTGAATGCTTTCCCGGTTGGTTCCAGAGGAGGAAAAGGCCTGACCGTAGACGCTGGCAACACACGTGACATGGCTGCGCAAAGGCACGGGGGTTTCGGATCCACCGGAGTGCCCCGGCAACAGGGCCCAGGTGATCTTGTCCCGGGGACTTGTGGTGACCACCCGGCCCGAGGACGTGGTGGCGGCAAACTCGGCGTAGTCAAAACCCTGAATGGAATCGGTCACCGTTCCGTTGCCGTCCACCACCACCAGGGAGGACGAATTGCCACGATCCCCCCGGTCCGCCTCGGAAAAGAGACCGAGTTTCCCGTCCGGCAAAAGCGCCAGCCCCCGCAAACGCCAGCCGCGGTAGAGCGATATTTTTTCCCCGTTGGTCTTCAGTTTCCAAAGAGTCCCGGCCGAAGTCGGGGTGCCATCTCCGGTGGTTAATCCATATTCGTTTACGTAGATGTTCCCATCGGCATCCGAGACTGCAGCCTGGGGGTTGGTGAGTCCGGTCAGAAGGTTAACAACCTGGCCGGTTGTCGGATAGATCCGGACCACCCTTCCCTGACCCTCGACGGCCGCCAGCAACGTCCCCGCCGGCTCCGCAAAAAGTTGCCGCACCCGGATAAACCCTGAGGCCACGAGACGAGGAGTTCCCCAAGCCCCTCCGGTCACCACCACCTCATAGAGCCGCGGGTCGCTGTTTTCATCACCACTAACGTAATAAAACTTATTGCCGGCCCGGGTGAGCCCATAAATGGCGGGAGCATTGGACAGCACGACGGAAGAAACCCCGTTTGAAATCCGGCGGATGGTCTGGGCGTTATAGTCGGTGTAGTAAACCGACTCCCCATCCGTCGCCACCCCGTATGAATACCCAGCGGGCCCCAGCGGGATCAGTCGGCTCAAGCCCCCGACCGGACCCGCCGCATTGGCCGCCGGCTCGACCACCAGATTCAGATTCCCCTGCCTGGCGTCGTACCAAAGACGGGGCCGAACACTGGCGGGAAAATTGGAGTATGTGACCTGGTCGAAAGATCCACTCAGCGATGCCCCGTTGACCAAGGTGTAAACAGAGGGCCCAACAGCAGCGGCATTGGAAAAAACCAGGCTCGCCCCCGGAGAAATCCGTGTTTGTTGGGCGACCGTCAGGGATTTGAGGCTGTTGCCCCCCATGAAATCAAAGACCAGTTTTCCGTTGGTACCAACTTCCAG
>CAZWQT010000105.1:0-3102 GCA_964635945.1 uncultured Akkermansia sp.
GTGGCCCGAAACGCCTGCGCGGCAAGGAGAGCCTCGCCGCGGGTCAGGTGGGGAACTTTTCCGGTGAGCTGAAACTGGCAACATTCCGTCCGGCGGACGCAGTTTCGATGGACAGGGCGCTGGGCAAGCTCCGCATACACGGACCGCACCTCCGCGAGAAATGTCGCGTGGCGTTTCATGAAGAACTCGCCGAGGCCGGTCCTCCTGGGGAGGAGGAGCTTGGGGCTAGGATTTGGGCCGGCCCAGCTTGGCCTTGATGGTGATCGGCTCTTTGGGGTTGTCGCGGGGATCGCGCGGTTTGGCGACGATTTTGTCGGCGACTTCCATTCCCTCGATGACTTCGCCAAAGACGGTGTACTGGCCGTCGAGGAAGGTGGTGTCCACCACGCAGATGTAGAATTGGGAGCCGCTGGATTCGCGCTTCGGGTTGACCTGGTCGCCTTGCCGGGCTGCGGCCAGGGATCCGCGCTTGTGCTTTTTCCCAATCTCGGCCGGGATGGTGTACCCGGGGCCCCCGGTGCCGTGTTCCGACCGTTTGGCCTGATCCTTGCTGAGAGGATCGCCCCCCTGGATCATGAAGCCGGGGATGATGCGATGGAAGGTGGTGCCGTCATAGAAACCCTCCTTCACAAGCTTTTTGAAATTCTCGGCATGTTTGGGGGCGGCCACGGCGTCGAGCTTGATCACGATGACGCCCTCCGGGGTGGTGAGGGTGATGATTTCTTCTTCCACAATCACGGGTTTGTCTTTCATGTCGGCGGTGTCCTTGGGTTGGTTGGTTTCTTTTTCCTCCGCGGAGGCGGTGAAAAGGGCGACGCTGAAGACGGGCAGGAGAAAAAAGAGTTTTTTAAGCATGTCGAACAATGGTCCAACTTGCTCCTCCGGCCAACACCGAATTTCCAGGATCGGCATGGGTCCTCTGGATCATGGCAAGAGCCAAGCCTTCCGCGGAAGCCAGACTGGTGAGGGAGCCGATGGCCTTACCGTCTGTGGACATGCAAGAAGCAGGGAGCGGGAAATCGGGACAGGTGGAAGGGGGCAGGTGGAGCCCAAGAATACAGAGGTGGCGGTTGACGTGGCCGACGCTACGGAGCCGGGAGATCACTTCCTGGCCGATATAGCAGCCCTTGGTGGAGCTGATGGCGTCGGATTCAAAGCCGGCCTCCGGCGGAAGGGTGTTGGCGTCGACATCGATTCCCCACAATGGGAGGCCCCGCGCGATTCGCAGAGGTTCCCAAGCAGGGAGAGGCGAGGCCTTCGGTCTCCACAGTGAGGAAGAGGGGATCCAGAGATCCATGCCGGGCTCGCGGAAGCGGGCGGAGGAAAAGGATAGGCAATCTTGGGGTGCTTCCGGGGGCAGGGTCGAGCACGCCGGCAGGTGGGCGAGTCGATAAGAGTCTGATAGGTCCTCCACGATGACGTCGTCGGCGACGATAAACTTTTCCAGGCGGGTGCGGAGGGATTCGCGAAGAGGGGCGTCGGTTTCGACCCACAGGGAATCGGCGGTGGCTCCGATGCGGCAGTCGGCTTCGAGCCTGCCCTTGGCGGTGATGACGGCGGCCCGGACCGCTTGGCCGGGCTGGAGTTTTTTCAGGTCCTGGGTGACCTGCCCGTTGAGGAAGCGGATTCGGTCTTCGCCGGTGAGTTTGAGCAGGGTGCGGGGCCCGGGCATCCACGAGCCGGCGGGTGCTTTGATCTTTTGAAGGAGGTCGGGGTTCATCAGACTCGGGGGGTGATCGATGAACATTTCATGGATGAGGCGCTTCGCCAAGCCCGCAAGGCGGCGGCCAAGGGGGAGGTGCCGGTCGGGGCGGTGTTGGTTATGGGGGAGCGGATCGTGGCCAAGGCGCACAATCAGGTGGAGGAGTTGAAAGACGCCACGGCCCATGCGGAGGTCCTGGTGGTGACGACGGCGGCCGGGGAGTTGGGGGATTGGCGTCTGAACGAAGCGACTGTCTACGTGACCAAGGAGCCTTGTCCGATGTGTGCCGGGGCGATGGCGTTGTCGCGGGTGAAGAGGGTGGTCTACGGAGCGGCCGATCCCAAAATGGGGGCAGCGGGTGGGGCGCTGAACCTGTTGCAATTTGAGGGCATGAACCACCGGTGCGAGGTGCGGGGTGGGGTTCGGGCGGAGGAGTGCCGGGAGCTGTTGCGGGAATTTTTCCAAAAACAGAGGGCGGGAAACGGTGCCGGAGGAAAGTAAGCCGATCGTTCGTTGGCCGCTGGGGCCCGGGGTGGAAATCGTGAAACAGGGGCCCGGCGGTATCTATGCCCTGAATAAACCCAGCGGAATCCGCTCCCAGCCCAAAGAGGGGGGGAAGGATCCACAGGCGCTGCTCACTTGCAGTTACTCCCTCAAGGATGAGGCGTATCACATCCCGGCGGACAAGGGTGGAGGCAAGGTTTGGCTGCTCCATCGGCTGGATGCAGGAACTTCGGGGGTGATTCTGGTGGCGGACCAGGAGGCAACGGCGGAAGAGGTGAAGAAGGCGTTTGCGGAACATCGGGTAAAAAAAACCTATGTGGCTTTGGTGTTTGGTTGGCCGAAAGAAAATGAGGCGATCTGGCGGGATCGGATCGAGGTCACCAAGGAAGGAGGGAAGGCAAGGGGACGGGCCGGAAGCGGGGTTTGGGCGGAGGCGAAGATGAGGGTCCGGGAAAAGTTTCAGGCCAAGGGCGGTGCCATGGCTTTGTTGGAGCTGAGGCCAGGCACGGGTCGCACCCACCAGCTGAGAATTCAATGCGCCAATCGAGGAATTCCCATCGTTGGGGACAGAACTTACGGGGACTTTCCAAAAAACCGGAGTTGCAAAGCCGAATCCCTCCTCCTGCATTCCGAGACCATTGAGGTCGCCCTAGGTGCGGGAAATTTTAAGTCGCAGGTTCATGAACCAGAACACTTTAAGTTATTTTACAAAAACTAAAATATCGAGAATCACCCTAGAATTTTAAGATTCTGATGCTACGGTATTTATGTGTTTTTTTTCCGTCCCGCTGTGTCTGGTTGCCTTCTTGGCCTTTTTGGGGCAGCGGTAGGGTTGGGTCAAATTTCTGAAACCAACGGGGTGGTGCGGATCGAGGCGGAAGCGTCTGCCTCCAACC
>CAZWQT010000106.1:0-3062 GCA_964635945.1 uncultured Akkermansia sp.
GCGACGCGGACCTGGCCCACGACCTGGTCTCCTCCATCCGGCGGGCCAAGATCCATCCCAGCCGCCTGATCCTCGAGGTTTCCGAAGAGGCGGGTCTGTCGGAACTGAGGGCAGGGAAGTTTTTGGCCGCCAAGCTGAATCGCAGCGGATTTCGCTTTGCCCTGGATGATTACGGCCGCGGCTCCGCCAGCATGGTCGAGGTGATCGAGTTGCCGATTGGGCAGGTGAAGCTGGACCCGTCGATCTGGCGTAATTCCAAACGGGACCCGCGGGCCCGCTGGATTCTCGAGAAAATGCTTAGACTGTTTAAGGATTTAAAAATTCAGGTGATTGCCGAGGGAGTGGCGCAGCGTTCGGAACTTACCCTGATCCGCAGCCTGGGAATCGGCTACGCGCAGGGCTTTGAGTTGGGCAAGCCGCGGGCCCCCACGACTGCCATGGCCATGAACCCTCGGGGGCGGTTAGCTCATCTCAGTCTGCCCAAATCCAGCGATGAAGGTACGGTGAAAAAGCTCCGCGCTCGTTCGGTCTTCCGCCCGTCCGAAGGTTGAATCCGACCTGACAAATCTTCCGGTGGAATCGAGTCTTGCGGGGTGAAGGAGTTTTCGCGGATGGCGGGGCTTCTGGCCCTGCTTGCCTTTGCCTTTCTGGCGTACCCCTGGGTATTTTTAACCTCCCGGCTTCTTCCCCGATCCGAACGGGATAACTGGCGGTTGCGCTGGCAAGGCATGGGGTGCCGCTGGGCTCTGGCCTATCTGCGGTGTCAAGTCACGGTCCAGGGGGCAGTGCCATCCAGGGGCATGCTGGTGGCGAATCATCAGGGCTACATGGATATCCTGGTGTTGGGTTCGCTGGATCCGACTTCTTTTGTGGCCAAGGCGGAAATTCGCTGGTGGCCAATCTTCGGTCTGTTCAGTTGGTGGGCCGGCACCATTTTTTTGGAGCGAAGAAACAAAACCGCTCTCAAGGGTCCGTTGCACGAAACCATCCGTAGATTGGAGGAGGGCGGGCGGGTTGTGGTGTTCCCGGAGGGGACGGATTCCGATGGCACAGGGTTGTTGCCGTTTCACAGCAGCTTCTTTGAGGCTGCGGTTCGGACGCAGTGTCCGGTGATCCCGGTGTCCATCCGCTATTCCGCTCCCGGGGTGACTTGCGGGGAGGAGGTGATTTACTGGAAGGATCGGCGTTTTTTACCGCATCTGATCCGGCTGCTGGGGGTGCGGGGAATCAGGGCCCAGGTGAGGTTCGGGGAACCAATGGAAGCGGGGGACGACCGCAAGAAGTTGGCAAAGCGGATGCACGCCCGGGTTCTAGAGATGATCCGGGAGGGGGTGCCGCGTCAGAGATCGTAAGTGCGCATCCGTAGGAGCATTTGGGGAATGGAGCGCACGCCCAGCTTTCGATAGATGGCTTTGCGGTGGTTATGGGTGGTGCCCGCAGTAATTCCCAACTGCTTGCCGATCTCGCGATCCGAAAATCCCTTCAGGAGGCGGGAAGCGACCTCCAGTTCCCGGCCGGTCAGCTTCTTTCCCAGTTGCCGATCGACGAACTTTTCGAGATGGGACAGGCGGGGTTTAACGCTGGAGGTGGCCAGGGGTGTGTGACCATGGAGAGCCTCCCGGATGAGGGCCTTGAACTCCTCCGGATCGTCCTGCAGGTCGAGCCATCCGCAGGCACCCCAGCGGCGCCAAAAGGCCATGTCGAGGAGGTGCCAGCCTTCCAGATAGACGACCAGGCGATAAGCCGGGCGACGTTCCGGCTTGAGGGGATGAAGCTTGTGGTTGCCGTTATGGAGGACGACGTCGTGGGGTTGGGGATGACCGTTTTTTCCATCAAGGATTTTGGTGGGGGCCAGGCGCTGGGTCTCAAGGTAAATTCGGATTAACTCCGTAGGAATTATCTTGGCAGGGGAAAGGTAAATCCATGGGGCTTTGCGGCCGTTGCCGTGCTCACCAGGGTATTCCCTCTGATCGCTCTGGGGGCCATTAGTTTGGGTGGAGTTGCTTTGTGCCAAGGGAAACCTCTTGGCTGAAAATAGTTTGTGAAGCTTCGAAAGACGAGAAAACACCTAAAATTACCCTATCTAAAATAGGATATAAATCAAACCTTGGTTTTTAGATAAAATCTTATGATTTTACTAATTTTTGAAAGAGGATCAGAAAGGCAAAGAAGGTGCGCAGCACCTTTTTTTTGCCACCATAAACGTTGCTCCATGTTCCATTCAGATCGAAAGACCACCAGACGAGACGAGCCCGGATCAAGACCCCGCAAAGGAAGGTTGCCGTTATGTAAAACAACATCTGTGCGGCGTAACCGGAGTTTTGTTTCGGACAAAAAAACCGCTTCAATCCGGAAGGTTTCTTTCAGGTAAACCTTCATAAAGTGATTCAACAGACCCCGCGAAGAACTTAAAAAAAACCGAACACGGGGCGGTCGTTTAGGCATCTGTCATTATATATCCTAAAAAGGATGGTGTCCAATTTTGGTCATAAAATAAAAAAATAACCTCCTCGTATCCCGCAATAAATAAGTCATTATTGATTGATGAACAGGCATCACCGACGATCGAATCGAATTCATGAATCAAGGGAAGATCGGGTGAGGACCCGAGGAGGAAAAACGAAGAATTCAAAGGTTCGCAGTCAGGGTCGGACCGCCAAGGCGCTGGCGAAGTCGTCCAAAACGAAGGCGATCTACCGGGCGGGGCGCAGATAGTTTTTGGTGGAAGGTGGCCTTTCTACGCACCTAACCCGCCAGGCGGAGGTGCTACGGAGGGTTTCAGGCGGCAGGATGGATTAGAATGCAGGGCAAGGATGAGGTGGGGTTGAAATTCATACTTTGAGCCTTGGTGGGGCAGGGTCGATGACCCTGCCTAACTGACCGCTAGTCATCCATGAACGTGGCGCGCTCATCGAGCGCGCCCCACCAAAGTTTGGATATTTAAGGGCTTCAACCTTAAACTTGGCCGTGGTCACGAATGAGCTGCTGAAAGCCTTGCTGGTCAGCCTGTGTCTGGGGGCGTTGATCGGGTTGGAGAGGCAGTGGGAGAAGGAGACCTGGCA
>CAZWQT010000107.1:0-3061 GCA_964635945.1 uncultured Akkermansia sp.
GGTCTTTGGGTTCAAGATCTCTGTCGAATGTCATTTTCTCTTCCAACTTCAGAAATTTGGGGCCTCCATTTTCAAATTCTTTTCGGTTGGATTTGACCAGAACGTACTCATCCAATTCATTCTGGATGACAAATAAATATCCGAAGTATTCATAACCGAATTTTCCGGATCCGGTTTTATCATAGGTGGTTCGGGTTTCTTGGATGGGAATCTGAGTCGCCCCCTTCAGGGGAAGATTGGCATCCCAGTCTCCGCGCTGAAACACCACATACTTTCCCGTACCCCCAGAGGACCAACCCCCGGTGTTTTGACCGATAATCCAATATTTGCCTTTCAGATTTCCGATGGGCTGATCGTAGACGGAGCAGTCGTCCCGAATCAAAAAATACCCCCCAATTTCCTGCCTCACATCATTGATGCTGATATTGGCACTCTTGCCCTTTACGGAGATTTTAGCCTCGGTGGAGATTCTTTTTTTGTAATCAATGGGTTTTTTTTCTTCGGCACTGGCGGTGAAAGCACAAAAGCCCAAAAAAAGCAGATATCCAAGAACCCGCTCCATTCCCGTATGCTGAGGAAGGATTTTTTTTAATCAATAAGATTCACAGAAATACTACACCGCCCAGTCACCGTACATCTTCTCCAGCGCCTTGCGCACGGCAGCCTCCGTCTGGGGTTCCGCACTGACACCCTGCAGGACCGGTAACTTGCCCAAAAGCCCAACCAGCCGATGGGCCAACGACTCCAGCATTTTCTTTTGAAAACGACCCCGAGGCCCGGCTCCACCTCCCAACAGGGCTCGCACCTTCCCGGCCGGCACGCTCCAGGCTTTAACCGAACTCTCCGCCACCACGGTAGCGGATCGGGGGTGACCGGTAAGGATGGAAAGCTCTCCGATTAACTGCCCTGGGCCGAGGCGGGCCAACAACAACGGCTCCCGTCCCCGGATCCTCTTCTCCACCCGTGCCCGGCCGGAAATCAAGATCAGCAACTCCCGGGCCCGATCCCCTTCCGCCACCATGGTTTCCCCTTTCGCAAACAGCCTGCCTTTGCCCGAGGGAAAGATACTTTTCCATTTGCCCGCTCCGGATGCCATCCCAACACTCTACCCCGAATTGATCCCACCATTCCAGCCCCGCCCATGAACACTCCTGCCGCCGGCACCCGCGAAAAGAATCTGCTTCTGGCTCTTGGCTTTTGCGCCGTGGATGTACTCCTGATGGGCGGGGCCGCCTGGTACTCGGACTCCCTCGCGATTCTAAGTGATCTACTGAAGGAGAGTACCGACTTCCTGGCTGTCTTTGCCTCGTACCTGACGGTCCTAGCCCTGCGTCGGGCCCCCGCCCAGCGCTTCGCCTACGGAATCGGCAAGCTGGAGAATCTGGTCAGCCTTTTCATCGGCCTCGTCATGGTGGCCTGCTCCCTTTTTCTACTCACCAAGGTGGTCAGCCACTTTCACCATCCGGTACCTACCAGCGGCACCCTGCCAGGCATTGTCATCTTCGTGACATACGCCCTCATCGGTTTCGGCATGTGGACCCGGAACCGCTGGATTCTCCGTCATCAACATTCCCCCATCATCGATTCCCAGGCCCGGCTATGGTTTTCAAAGGGATGCTTCGACGCTTTGATGGCCTCTGCTCTCACCTTGGAGCTTTTTTTCCGCAACCACGGCTGGAGTTTTTATTTGGATCCGGTCGCCTCACTGCTCGGGGTCGGTTTCATGCTGCATGCGGCCTATGCGATTTTTTCCTCTTCCGTTGACGACCTGATGGACGCCGCGCTTGAGGAAACCACCCAGCTCCAGATCCTCAATCAGTTGGTCCGCCATATCGACGACTATGACCGGCTCCATAAGGTCCGGAGCCGCCGCTCCGGCTCCCACATTTTTGTGGAGGTATTCCTCGAGTTTCCGACCGACCTCCGCATGGGCGAAGTCCGGCAGCGGATCCAAAACCTGCGCCGATCCATCGGCGCGGCCGTTCCCGGGGCAGAAGTCTCCATCCTCCCCCACGCGCCCTCTTAATGGGCAGTGATTTCTAGTATTTCGATTCGCGTCGTAAACGTAATCGTAACCGTCAACGAAAAGCCGACTACTTTGTCTTCCTGCTTGAAGCCTTGATCCGTCCCCTCGTCAGCCATCCCGACCTGAAATAATCCTCCAGTCCGTCCTCCAAGCTGTATTTCGGCTCGATCTTCAGATCGCGCTTGGTCGCCGACATGTCTGCTTCCGTGTGGGGCTGGTAGAAAGGATATGGGCAGTCGAAATACTCCGGCTTGAATTTTGTCTTTAGGACCCGGTTCAGGCCTTCAATCATTTCGTTGAAACTCCGCGGCCGACCCGACCCCGCGTTCCAGACACCGCTCTTGCCGGACTTCAGCGCCGCAATGGTCATGGCCACGATATCCTTCACGTAGACGAAGTCCCGCTTCTGCTCCCCGTTTTTGAAGATCCGCGGCCGTTTTCCCGCCAGCATCTGCCCCGCCAGATGCCACGCCATGCTCGCCGGCACGCCCTTGTGCCCCTCCCGCGGACCGTACACGTTGAAATACCGCAGAGCCACAATCTGCCAGGCTGGCTCCTCTTCCTTGACTGCCCGTGCCAGATTTTCCAGCTGCACCTTGGAAAAGGCGTAGGCGTTGGCCGGCGCCAGCGGATCACCGATCCGGTTCACCCCGGCACGAATGCCGTAGGTGGCCGCACTGGAGGCGTACATGATCGGGGTTTTTTCGGGGCGGAGGTAGTCGAGCAGACGGCGAAACCCCTCCACATTATCGTGCGTTTGGATTTTCTGATCCTGAAGAGTGGTGTCGGTGATCGAGGCGAGGTGGAACATGGCGTCGGGACGCCGCCCCCGGAACTCCGCCTCCCAATCCAGCCGGGAGATGTCCGCCGCCACAAAATCTCCCCGAAAGCCCTCCAGGTTGGGGAAGGAACCGCTCCGAAAATCGTCGATCACGGTCAAAGCAGCCCTTGGAAACTCCTCCTGAAGGCGATGAACCAGATTAGAGCCGATAAATCCGGCCCCTCCTGTGACCCAAATAGACTTCATCTTTTTAA
>CAZWQT010000108.1:0-3044 GCA_964635945.1 uncultured Akkermansia sp.
GGAGGCGTTGATGGAAAAGGGGGCGGTGAAGAACCGAAGCATATTTATAATCACAAAATACTATTAAACAGTGACTTACAAATGTGAATAAAGTTTGCCTAAGGTTCGGGGAGGAGTAGGGTAACGTTAGTGAAACTCCGCCGATTGCTTCCTTTGCTCGTATTGGCGGCGGGTTCGGTAGTTTATTTATTCCAAGTTTCTTTTCGAAGTGAGGAAAAGGCTTCCGGAGGTGCCGATAACACCACCGTATCCGGCAAAGATTCCGCCCATGAGCCCAAGACGGTTGCGGCGAGAAATCAGACCAAGCAGGTCCCTGCGGCATTTCCCGAGAGGCCGGTGACGCGGACGGTGCCGATGGCGCCCAGTCCCGTGGACCAACCTACGGAGGAGGAGTTGCAAAGATTTCCCAGAGCCAAGGTCACCCAAGCCGTGGAAGTGGCCGGTCCCGGGTCGGGTCAACTCACGCGGGTGCGGATTTTGGAGACGGACTTTAAATATCCTTACCTCCGCATTGAGGAAATCATCGATGAGAACACCGGGCAGGTTCTGGGCCGGGAAGAAATGGTGGCAGACCACGTGCTGGTGACCTTGCAGGAGGGTGAGGATCCGGCGGCCTTGCTGGCCAATCTGAACCTTGCCGAAGCGACTTTGGAAGCCGTGAGCCCGGATCCAGCCGTACCCCTGTTCCGGTTGCACCTCCCGTCTGCCAGCCTGGAGGCGGTGCCGAGTGCCTTGGCCGCACTGGATAAAACCACCGGCGGGGTGGTTTCTGCAGAGCCAGATTTCATCCGGCAAGGACTGCTGGTTCCCAATGACCCGAAGTATCTCGACGGCACGCTGTGGGGCCTTAGCCAGGCCAACGATGCGGATATCGATGCCCCAGAGGCTTGGGATGTGCGGACAACCGCCCTCAATATCACCGTGGCGGTGATCGATACCGGGATCCGTTACACCCACCAAGACCTGGCGGCCAATGCCTGGACCAACCCCGGCGAAACAGCGGGGGACAGGATCGACAATGACGGCAACGGCTACGTGGACGATGTGCGCGGCATCGACGCCTACAACCGGGACGGCGATCCGATGGACGACGAGGGGCACGGCACCCATTGCGCGGGCACCATCGGCGCCACCGGTAATAACGGAATCGGCCTCACCGGGGTGGCGTGGGGCGTGCGACTGATGGCCTTAAAGTTTCTCTCCTCCACCGGCAGCGGTTCGGACAGCGATGCGGTGATCTGCATCGATTACGCCCGTTTGAAGGGCGCCAAAATCCTGAGTTGCAGCTGGGGCGGAGGCGGGGCGGGTGCCAGCCTGCAGGCGGCGATCGAGCGGGCCCGGACGGCGGGAATCCTGATGGTGGCCGCGGCCGGGAATGAATCGAACAATAACGATCTTTACCCCTCGTATCCCGCGAGCTACCCGCACGATAATATTGTTTCCGTCGCCTCCACGACTTCCACCGACGGTCTCTCCTCCTTTTCCAACTATGGGGCCACCAGCGTGGATCTTGGGGCACCCGGCAGCGGCATCTACTCCACGATCTCAACCTCCGACACGGCCTACGCGACCTACAGCGGGACCTCGATGGCGACGCCGCATGTGGCTGGGGCCTTGGCGCTGGTGGCCGCGCAATATCCCACGGAGACCCACACCGGCCTCATTTCCCGTCTGCTCAGCGGAACGGATCCGATTCCCGCCCTGACCGGCAAAGCCCGGGCTGGACGGCTGAATCTGGCCAAAGCCTTACTCAGCACCAACGCCCCACCGGTGGTCCGGCCGGCCAACGATAATTTTGCCTCCGCCTCCGGCGTGACCGGGACTTCCTGGACGCGCTCGGGCAGCTCGGTCAATGCGACCGCCGAGAGCGGCGAGCCCTCCCACGCCGGGCAGGCTCCGGGCTGCTCGGTCTGGTACACTTGGACGGCGCCGGCGGGTGGGGCGGCCACAATTTCCACGGCGGGATCCAGCTTTGACACCGTTTTGGCTGTGTACATGGGAAGTGCGGTGGGCGCCTTGACCCCGGTGGCGGCCAATGACAACCCCGCCAACGGGGGAACGGCCGCCGCGGTTTCGTTCCAAGCGGTGGCTGGAGCCACTTACCGGATCGTTGTCGATGGAAAAGGCGGGACCTCCGGCAGCGTGGCACTGGCGGGCAGCGTGGCCGGAGCCACGGTGTCCAACGATGCCTTCGCCAGCGCGGCGGGGGTCAGCAACTCCTTTGCCGTGACGGGCTCCAACGTCGGGGCCACCCGGGAAGCTTTGGAGCCCAATCATGGCGGCGTTTCCGGAGGGAAGTCGGTCTGGTGGAGTTGGACCGCGCCGGCCAGCGGGCGGCTCGTGGTGGTCACCGCGGGATCCTCGTACGACACGGTCTTGGCCGTCTACACGGGCTCGCGGGTGGATCTGCTCCGTCAGGTGGCGGCCAATGATGATGTCTCCTGGAGTAATAGGACCAGCCGCGTGACGATCTCGGTGCAGGCTGGAACCACCTACCGCATCGCGGTGGATGGGTATCAGGGGGCAGTCGGATCCATCCGACTGGCTGGAACTTTCACCGCAAAGACGGCGCTCGCGGCCCCGGCCAACGTGAACGGCAACCTGAACAGTAGTGGAATTTTCCGGGCCACCTGGACGCCGGTGGCGGGGGCCGTGATGTATGAGGTCACGGTTAAGTCCGCGACGAGAACCTATGCCATCGCGAGGACTCCGAATGCCTCCGTGGCCTTGCGGATGAGGATTCCGGCCAACGAAAAGGTAGTGGGGGCCGTGTGTGCTTTTGATGCGGATATGGATCCGGGATTACCGAGCGCGGATCAACCGGTCACACGGATGCGATAAAAGCGGGCGGAGCCCGCCAAAGGCGGGAGGTTGTCGTGAACGTTTGACGTGAAGGTGAACGGGGCAAAAAAGTTGCAGAGGAGCGCATCTTTTTTGGATTTGGGAGGTTTAATCCTTAATGGAGGCGTTGATGGAAATGGGGGCGGAGGCACTGGCCGGGTTGGTCCGGTGGGTGCGGGGTGAGCGGGTGATGCTGGATGCGG
>CAZWQT010000109.1:0-3039 GCA_964635945.1 uncultured Akkermansia sp.
AGCCTCCCAGCCTATGTGAGGGAGATGGCGGTGGCTCCAGGAACAAAAACCGCCCGTTTCGACGGTTACGTGAAGACTCCGATCCCCGGGGGAAAAGCGGACCACGCGGGAACGTTGACGCTGTCAGACTCCGACGGAATGGTGGAGTTGATCTCATTCCGAATGGGTTCAAAAGCTCCCGGGCAGCTTCGGTTGGCCCTCCTCGTAGACAATCTGGGATCACCGGAATATGTGCCGCGGGGAGTAAGTCTCGCGATTGACGGCGTGGAGGGATCGGCGGCCGAAGTTTCACCCAACGGGCAACCCGACTGGATCTTTTGGGATTTGGCGGGGCTGAAGGATGGTTCCGAGATCATTCTCCGGGTGCGTTCGGAGAAGAAGGTGGCGGCCCTCGGCGGCCTGGTCTTTCTCTCCAAAGAGGCCGGTGAGCCGCGGTCAGGGCAAAATTCGGGCCCCCTACCAATGATCGACCGCAAGATTGGGGAGTTTTCGCGGGATGGGGAGTACGTGAAGGACTACTACGTGTTTCGTGAGGGCGACACCTTCCATCTCTTTTACAACGTGGGCAACGCCGGCAAGGAGCAGCAGTGGTTCGAGCCCGGGAACGAGAAGGCCTTTGGGCATGCCACTTCCAAGAATTTCAAAACCTGGCAACATCATCCACGCATCCTTGAGGCGGTCCCGGGCACATGGGAGGGGATGGTGGTGTCAGCACCTTCGATCATCAAACACGACGGCACCTACTACCTGTTCTACACCGGTTTTGACGACCGCGTGCCGGGCAAGCAGACCGTCGGTCTTGCCACCAGCCAGGATCTCTTCGAGTGGAAACGTCATCCGGGTAATCCGGTTTATGAGGTCCCGGAGTGGGCTGAGCGGAGGCCGGATGGCTGGATCGACTGCCGCGATTCGCATGTGCTCAAATACGGTGATGAGTTTTTGCTCTTCACCATGGTGACCACCAAAGGGGGAAAAGGAGCCATTGCGCTGGCCTCCTCCAAGAATCTCACCGAATGGAAGGATCTGGGACCGGCCGTGGTGACCTTCAAGGAGCCGGAGAGTCCGCGGGTGTTTGAACATTCCGGCAGCTTCTACATGTTCATTTCAAGTGCCTACGGAAAGCAGTTGCTGCGCGCGAAGAATCCGAAAACCGGTCCGTGGGAGGAGATTCCGTTCCGTTGGCCGGCTCCGGGTCTGTGGTCTGGGTGGGAGGTGGTGGAGTTTGGTGACAAAACAGTCTTTTCCGCCTTTGAATGGAAAAGTTTTGGAAACTTTATCCGCTTCTGGGAGGTTCAGTGGAAGGATGGTGTTCCGATAGTTGTGTATTGATCACCACCATGGCATTGCCTCGCTAGAGCCTGTCACTTGGGCCAAGGTATTTCCGGGCCCGCCATTTAGAGTATCCTTTTAAGATCGTGAAAAAAATAATGCCAGGGGCCGACAGGCAACCTTTCAAAAGCATCCACGAGGCATTCACTTTAACTGAGCTTCTAGTGGTGATTGCGATCCTCGGTGGATTGGCGGCTTTGGTTGTCCCGGCCGTGAAAGGAGGCATGAATGCGGCAAAGGCATCGAAAGCCGTATCCAACTTAAGGCAAACTGGTGTTGTGTTGATGAATTATGCAGCCGAGAACAACAACTTTCTGCCGAACTCCTGGGACCGGCCTGGAATGCAGCAAGGGGGGGGCGCAAGATTTTTCCAAGGTGATTTATCAACCTTTGCTGGACTCAAAATCGATTGGTCCAAGAATCCGCCTTTCGCCGAAATTTTTTATGACCCGTGCCTTTCTCAAGTGGCTCAACATCCTTGGGGCTCCTTTGGTGTCAATGAGTCGATTCTTTCTCCTGGTTCAGCGGGAATTCAGATCAGCAGTATCGCCAGCCCCAGCAAAAAAGTTATCTATTGTAGTGCCAGTGGAGGAGCCACCTCCTTCAAGAGTAGCTGGATTTTTGTGGGAGATGAGTTTGTGAATCGAGGACTCAGCCCGGGGATTTATCATCCCGATCCCAGAAACGATGGTAAGGCGGCTTGCCTATTTGCCGATGGACATGTTGAAAGATTGGATGTGAAAAATATGGATCAGGCAACCCGGCGGCGGCACTTCATTCTCGATCCGTAACCTCCAATTTGTCTTCGATCAATCTCATGACAGATAGGCTGCCCATTCTTTTTCTGACCGTAACTTTTAGCGCGATAGCTTGGTCAGAGGAGGCTACGGGGAAATTTAAAAAACTTCCGGCTGAGGCTTGGTCAAAGGTCATTCCCGCCGAAAAGAACCTCACCCCGGATTGGGAGCGTTCTTTGTTCGAGCGTGGGGCTCCGCGGAGCTATTCCGGCGAGGCCCTGATGAACATCGGCATGCCAGTGGGGGGCATCACCACCGGGGCCTTGGTCTATCTTGGTGGTGACGGGAAGCTTTGGGGCTGGGACATCTTCAATCGCCCCCTCAACGGCGTGATGCCCCGGATGATCCAGTACAAGGACCGTTCCTGGCACGGGCGCCCCAAGGGCATCGAGGTGTGGCAGGGAGGCAACTACATCGACCCGATCCGGAACCAACCATCCCCCTTTGCGCAGGGATTTGCCCTTAAGGTGGCCGTGCACGGCAAGGAGCAGATCCGCAACCTGGACCGCAAGGGCTGGAAGGAAGTCACCTTCACAGGCGCGTATCCCTTTGGCACGGTGACGTATTCGGATCCGGAATGCCCGGTCAAGGTGACCCTGGAGGCCTACTCTCCGTTCATTCCGCTCAACTATGAGGACTCCAGCTATCCCGCGACGGTCATGCGGTACCGGGTGGAAAATACCTCGAAAAGTCCGTTGAAGGTTGAAATCGGAGGTTGGCTGGAAAACCCGGTCCTGATCGACACCCTTGGAGTCTATCCTGGGGTTCTGCGAACCAACTCGGTCGTTTCGGAGAAAGGCTTGGTCATATTGGTCAGCCAAGCCATGGATCCCACGGGCGGAAAACCGGCCCGTCCCGACATCGTCTTCGAGGACTTTGAAAAGCCAGCGTACGACGGTTGGGAAGTCGAGGG
>CAZWQT010000110.1:0-2998 GCA_964635945.1 uncultured Akkermansia sp.
AGAAAACTGGGCGACCCCAAGGGCCCCGCGTCGTTGGCAAAGGAATATAAAAACTCTTTCGAGCCCCAGGGCCCGCTTTCGTTGGATGTGGAGTTCAAAAGGTAAGGGTTGGCGGAGAGAATAGGCTCCCCGTAGAGCTCCACGGTCGCTCTCAACCCTGGAATCTGTTCCAGCATCTTTTCGCTAAACCGCACCTTCAGCCCTGTCCCGACGTCGTTGCTGATGCTGTTCAGAAACTCGGGCGCGCCCAAGGGACCCACGTCATTGGCGAAGGAATAGAGAAACTCCTTCGATCCCCACGGCCCGCTTTCATTGGAGGTGGAATTCAACAAATACGGGTTGGCGGAGATGACGGGCTGACCATAGAGCCGAATCGTCGCCGCCAAGAGCGGATCGGAGTCGAGCAACTGCGCCTGGCCGTCTCCCATGGAGACGGCCCAGGCGAACAGAATGGCTAAAAGAGCCCGCCTCATGCCTCGAGAAACTCGATGGCAGTGCGGACGGGTTCTCCGGCCCGGCCGGCATCACGCGTGGTGAAGACCCGCTGGGTCTGACCACGCCGCAACGTGATCCGCGTGCGGGGCGGAAGTTCATGCAGCCCCCTCTCCTCCGATTTCAGCCCTTTTTGCACGAGCTCAGCCAGGTGGGCGGCCGTGGGCAGGCGCTCCAACTGGGCTTTTGTGAAATACAGAAGTTCCCCGACGGACTCATTGGCGGCGGCGTCCAAAAGCCGTTCCCACAGCTGACCGAACAGCTCACCGTTGAAATAGAGGTCGCCCCCGGCGATCCGGCCGTTAATGGCCACGATCAGACCGGTCGCAAGGGGATATTTCTCCCGCAAGGAGCCCAGTTCCTGGCGGACCGCGGCCCGACGCCGTTCGAGGGCCTGGTGATCCAGGGTAAGATCCATGCTGCTGGGCGAGGCCTTGGCGGCCACGTCCTCCCCGAGGGAGGCGGAGAGCTTGCCCTGGAGCTTGGAGACCTCGTCCCACATCGCTATCTGGTTCGCGCGGCCACTCCGCATGGCGGTGCGCATAGCCCGCATGCTAAAAACATGGCCGCAGCCGCTGAACTTGTCCTGGGACTCAGCTCCGCGCTTCCCCCAGCGGCGCTTCTCCACACAGAAGGTGGGCAACGGCAAGCGACCGGACTTGGCGGGCAGGATGAAATCGATCCGAACGACGCGGTCCTGCCGGCCGCCACGGACGATATCGCCGTCCTGAATGAGGACGTCCATGTCGGTGGAGAGATTTTCCACCTCCAGCCGGCCGACCTGGCCGGTCTCATGGACGATGACGGTCTGCTCCCGGATAGCACGGTCCAGGGGGAGGAGGTACTGGGAGCCGGTGATGGTTTGAGTCTCCGGCAGGGTGAGGAGATAGAGCGAGAGGTTGGAGTGGGTGAAGGGTCCGTCGATGTTTAAGGCCTGAGGATGGTTGGTCATTCAATCATCCTGAAGGAGGGGGTAGGACATTTACTGGGTTAGGAGATTGACGGAGGTGCTAGGAAGGAGGGATGCCCATATTTGATGCGCCCGAAAAGACTTACTGGATCCTTCCCGGCAAGCTGATGGCGGGGGCCTACCCGGCCCACCCGAAGGACAGGGAGCACCGGGAAATCATCTCGTCCCTGATCGGCTGCGGCATCACGGACTTCATCAACCTGGTACTGGAGGATGAAACCGGCATGGGTGGCATATCTTTTAGGGGATATATCAGCGATTACCGCGATACCGCCCCCGAGGGGATGAGCCCCGCGATGCACCACTTTCCCATTCCGGACGAGGAGGTGCCCAACGAAAACTATATGATCCAGATTCTAGACAAAGTTGATGAGTTGCTGAAACTCGGCAGAGTGCCCTACATCCACTGCTGGGGCGGCAAGGGGCGGACGGGCACGGTGGTGGGCTGCTGGCTAGTGCGGAACCGCTACGCATCCCCGGAGGGCGCTCTCTTTCGGTTGAAGGAGCTCACGGCCGAGCAGATGGAATTTTTTTGGCACACTCCGAACACCCCGGAGCAGGAAGAATACGTGACGGCTTGGGAGCCGGGGAAATAAGTCAGGATTCGCGGGACTGCAGATCGTAAAGCGCCGACCAAAGGTTGCTATAGGCATCCAGCTTATCCGCCTGGGTTTCACTGGCGTGGATCTCGTCTTTGAAGTTCGGATAGTCGACAGTCGCCGCCAAGGCAGCCAACGCGGGAGCCAACTCGTCAGGCTTCAGAATAATCCGCCAATGATAGTCGACTTCAGGGGTCTCAAAGAGCTGGAGCGGGCGTTTCAGCACCGGCTCCAGCAGGGAGATGATGGCATCGATATCCGCGCCGGTCCGGGCCCGGATGTGGAAGACCTGTTCCTTGGCCCCTTCCCTTTCCGGCCGGAGAACGATGGAGAAGAAACCGATCTTGGTGGCGATCCACATTTAAGGATTTGAAATCCAGTGCTTGATGAGCATAAAAATCACGATTCCTGCGGGGGTGAAAAAAGCGATTTTCTGGAGCAAGGTGCCTTGCTCCCTGTCTTTATCTTCAACCGAATTGGGCTGCTTGGAGGGGCCGACCAAAAGACTCAGCATGGTTCCCCACAAACAACATAAGGCTAAAAGGAGTACCGATCCTAAAATATAGGGAAGAGCTCTGAAAAATTGTCCTGAAGAAGGAAGCAGTCGGATAAGGAATCCGAGCATTTCACCAAGACAACCCAAAACAAGGGTGGGGAGCCCATACAAAAGCCAAACCGCAAGAGCATGAAGACCGAAGACAACAGGAGCCGAAATTAACGCAGCCAAAACTAGTCCTCTGGCATCCGTCTTTATCTTATAACCGTTCGCGCTGTTGTTTTGCATGACCGGTATTCTATCAGACATGGCAAGCCGCGTTTAATAGTCGCCAAAAAATGACCTGCCACTGCTTTTCTCTGGATTCCCTCATTCAATTACCTGCAAGGCGGTGTTGAGAACCCTGAGCAAGGTGGTTTCACAGCGTTTTCGGCCATTGTC
>CAZWQT010000111.1:0-2953 GCA_964635945.1 uncultured Akkermansia sp.
TTCACGCTTGAATTGGAGAGGGTAGGACGATGGACGGTTGGTGGACTCCTTTGATCGTGGTGGCGGCCGCGCTGGCCGTGGCCTGGGGTTGGACCATGGTCTACCGGCCCCTTTTGCAGGTTCGCAGACTGGTGAAGGATCTTGCGGAAGGGAGAATCTCGCGGGGTTTTGTGGCGCGGGGATCCCTGGGGTTGGAAGAGATCATCATGGATCTCGACCGGGTATCCGGCCGGCTTCGGGGAATTTCATCCCAGGCCGAGCGGGGCCGATTCAGTTTGGAAGCTCTTTTGACAAGCCTTTCTGAGGGCGTGGTAGTTACCGATCCCGAGGGAAGAATCCGTCTGGTGAATAGGAGCTTTCTGGACATGTTCGGCCTTCGCGAAAACCCGATGGGCCGCACCATGCTGGAAACGGTGCGCAACCCGGAGGTGGCGGCGGCAGTGGAGACGACTTTCCGGGAAGGCAGCGGGGGAACCGTCGAGGTGCGCCGGGAGGCCCCGGAAGGGGGTGAGGCCAGGACCCTGGCGGTCAATTTCGCCCCCATCGCCGAAGGGAACGGGGAGAGAGCCGGGGTGGTGACGGTATTCTACGACTTGTCAAAAATCCGGCGGTTGGAAACAGTGCGGCAGGAGTTTGTGTCCAATCTTTCCCACGAGCTGCGCACGCCCCTTTCGATTCTCGCGGGATATCTGGAGACCATGGAAGATCCGGCGGTTCTCAGGGGAGCCGAGGGCCGGGAAGTGATGCAGGTGTTGCGCAGAAATTGCGAACGTTTGACCCTGCTCGTCAACGATCTGATGGAGCTCTCCCGGATTGAGTCCGGGAGGATTGGAATTCAGCTCCAGGCGCGTCCCCCGGGAGAAATTCTGGAGGAGGTCCGGGAGGACTGGAAACGGGCTTTTGCGGGGAAAAAGGTCAAAGTGGAGGTGGCCTGCGCGGAAAACCTGCCGTCGGTGCAGTCCGATCCCCTTCGGACGGGGCAGATTTTTGCCAACCTGATGGACAATGCCCTGCGGTTTGCGCCTCCAGGAAGTCGGGTGAAATTGGAGGCACGGCGCAACGGCTCCAGGGTGGAGTTTTGCGTCGGGGATGAGGGGGAGGGGATTCCTCCGGAAAAGCTGGGTAGGATCTTTGAAAGATTTTTTAGGGTGGATGAGGGGCGGACCCGCGACCGGGGAGGATCAGGTCTGGGGTTGTCGATTGTGAAACATTTGGCCCAACTGCACGGGGGAGAAGTCAGGGCTGAAAGCAGAGTGGGGGACGGGACAAAAATATATTTTTCTCTCAATATAAAGCATTGAAACATATATATTTAGGGAAAACAAAAATGTCATCGAATTGTCACAAAACCTGTCTTGGCTTGGTGGGAGCAGGCCCTTAGGCAAACAAGATGCAATCAACGATTTGGTCCGTTTTGGCTCTTCTGACAGGACTGACCCTTGCCGTGCCCAATCAACTCCGGGCTGGCGAAGTGGTCAAAATTGACGGCTCGAGCACGGTGTTTCCGATCACGGAGGCCGTGGCGGAAGAGTTTCAAAAAGCCACGGGCAACCGGGTCACGGTGGGGATCTCCGGCACCGGCGGGGGCTTCAAGAAGTTCACCCGCGGCGAGACGGATGTACAGAACGCCAGCCGGCCGATCAGCGAATCGGAAATCGCCGCAGCCAAGGCGGCCAAGATCGAGTTTCTGGAGTTCCCGATTGCTTATGACGCGCTCACCGTGGTGGTGAATTCCAAAAATGATTGGGTCAAGGACATCAAAATTTCCGAGCTGAAAAAAATCTGGGAGCCGGCCGCCCAAGGGCAGATCAAAAAGTGGAATCAGATCCGTTCCGATTGGCCGGACAAGGAGATCAAGCTGTACGGTGCCGGTTCGGACTCCGGAACATTTGATTACTTCACCGAGGCGGTGGTCGGAAAAGCCAAGGCGAGCCGCGGAGACTACACCGCCAGCGAGGACGATAATGTTCTGGTCCAAGGGGTAGAAGGGGATCGCCACGCCTTGGGTTATATGGGTTTCTCCTACTACGAGGCCCATAAGAGCCGTCTCAAGGCATTGCCAGTGGAGTGGGATGAAAAAGGAAAGCCGGCGGTCGCGCCTTCCGGGAGCACGGTGCTGGATGGAACCTATAATCCGCTTTCCCGACCGCTTTTCCTGTACGTCAGTGCCAAATCCCTCGACAAGCCAGAGGTGAAAAAGTTTGTGGAGTTTTACTTCGAAAACGTGGAGAAGCTGGCCAAGGAGGTGAACTATGTGCCCCTACCTTCCTCGGCGTATGAGATTCTAAGGAAGCGTCTGGCCGACCGGCAGAAAGGAACGGCGTTCGCCGGACATGCCGACATGGCCACGCCGATCGGCGAAATTCTCAAGCGCACACCGACACCGTAAAGTCCGACATGGCCGTCGCCGCCTCCGTCGCTCCATCCCGCCGCCTGGACAAGGCGGTGGAGGCTCTGATGGTTTGGCTTTTACGGATCGGGGGTTGGGCCTCCGTGCTGGTGACCTTTGGGATCATGGTCACGCTGGTGACCGAATCGGCCCCTTTTTTTGCCAAGGTGCCTTTGATCCGGTTGGTCAAGGACACCATGTGGACACCGCTCTTTTCCGAACCCCAGTACGGGATCGGCGCTTTGCTGGCTGGCACGCTGGTGACTACCGGGGTGGCCTTGGCCGTGGCCATTCCGCTTGGGACGATCTTGGCCATCTACCTCAGTGAGTTCGCTCCGGCAAAATTTCGCGAGACGGTCAAACCCATGTTGGAGCTGCTCAGCGCGGTGCCGACCGTGGTCTATGGTTACTTTGCCCTTCTGGCGCTGACCCCGCTTCTCCAGATGATTTATCCGGATCTCCCGCAGTTCTCGATGCTGAGCGCTGGTCTGATCATGGGAATCATGATTGTGCCTTACGTTTCCTCCCTGGGGGAGGATGCCATGCGGAGTGTGCCCATGTTGC
>CAZWQT010000112.1:0-2810 GCA_964635945.1 uncultured Akkermansia sp.
ACCGAGGCGACCTTCCTGAAAGTGGAGGGATTTTATCAGAAGAACGCTTTCCTTTTCATCCTGACCGCGGCCTTCACGCCGATCCCTTACAAGGTGTTCACGGTGGCTTCCGGCGTGTTTGCCGTGCCAATTCCAACGCTGGTCTCCGCCTCGATTCTCGGCCGGGCGGGGAGGTTCTTTTTGGTCGCCGCGGTGATCCGCTTGGGCGGGCCTACCCTCCGTCCCCACATCGAGAAGTATCTGGAGGTGGCAGTTACCCTGCTGTTTCTTCTGGGGGTGGCCGGCTTTATGGCCATCAAATGGCTGAAATAGGCAAAAATAGTTTGAACGTTTTCAGGTCTCGCCTGTCTATTCCCTTAGTTTTCAGTTAAGTCTCCTAGTGTTTGGCAAAGGGCGCGGAAAAAGGTTTCCGCGCCTTTTGTTTTAAGTAGCTGTCCATCATGATTTTATCCTGAAAAACCCTTTTCCATAACTTATTTATTGTCAAAGACATAAAAATTACCAATAGTTCGAACCGAAACCATGATCTCCCGAGTTACTCAACATCATGTGGGTTTGCATGCTTCCCGGATTGCGGAGGACCTCCAAAAAGAAGTTTGGGGCTTTGCCCAGGCGGTTTCCGATGCCCAGAGGCAAAACTGTGCCGATAACCGGATGAACTACTGGAAAAGCCGGCTCACTCTTGCGGTGGAACATGCCAAAAGCCGGGGCATGGAAATCCAGGAGCTCGCCCACCAGTGCGAACGTTCGCTTTCCCGTTCCGCGGGCACGCGGCCGCTCCCCAGCCAGACCCTCTTTTTGATCGAGAGTTTCCTCCGTCAGCAGGGGATTCCAGCCCGCTTGAACGGGCAGACGGAATCTTTTCCCCGCCACTAAGGTTTCGGATTTTCATCGCCCTCCCGGCAGTCGGTTTTTCGCATGGCCGGCTCCCATCGGCTTGACCCTTTCCCAGCTTCCGATCAGAGTGCAAGTTCATGACAGCGTCATCTTTGGCCGCGGTGGAGGCAGAGGGGGTCGGCTACGCTTACGGCCGGAAGCGGGTTTTGGACAATATCACCTTTCGCCTGGAAGAAGGCGGCATGTACTGCGTTCTCGGACCGAACGGCAGCGGAAAAACCACCCTTTTTAAGATCCTTTCCACCATTTTTGCCCTGCAGGACGGGGAGATCTCCATCGCCGGTCGCAGTCTTCGCGAATTCCCCACCCCGATCCGCCGCAAAATCGGTGTCCTCTTCCAGAATCCGGCCGTCGACATGAAACTAACCGTCCGGGAAAACCTCCGGCACCACGGTCATCTCTACGGCCTGGAGTCGTACGACCTCGAGAAAAGAATCACCAAGAATCTCGAGGCCCTTGGCATCGAGGACCGGGGAGGGGATTTTGTGGAAAGCCTGTCGGGTGGACTCCGCCGTCGTGTGGAAATCGCCAAGGCCCTGCTCACCCGGCCCAGCATTCTTCTGATGGACGAGCCCACCACCGGGCTGGATCCCGCCATCCGCTCGGAGCTCTGGAGCATCATCTCCGGCATCCGCAACAGCCGAAAACTCAGCGTCCTTTTCACCACCCACCTTCTTGAGGAAGCCGAACCCGCCGATGAGATTCTTCTGCTCGATCAGGGGCGCTGTGTGGCCTCCGGACCGGTGGCGGAACTCCGCTCCTCTTTGGGCAAGGAGTATGTCCGGATGGGTACCTACCAGCCGAAAAAGTTGGCGGCGAAGATTCGCAAGGAAGGGGAAGTGGAGACCATCGCCGAGCCTGCCTCGGTCAAGGTGGTTCCGGTTCGGGGCGCCGCGGCCCCACTGGCCATCCGGCTTTGGAGGCAGTACGGCAAGGAGGTCACCTCGGTCACCCTCTGCCGGCCCACCTTGGAGGACCTCTTCATTCAAAAGACCGGGCGTCCTTGGTCCTCCACCCCCGGGGAGATCTAAACGATGCTAAAAGCGGCTTACAGTCTGGCCTTGCGCGAAGTCATGCGTTTCCTGAGGCAAAAGAACCGGGTGATCGGCGCTTTGGCCACCCCGGTGATTTTCTGGTTCGTGCTGGGCTCCGGGGTGGGGCGGTCGCTGCTGGAGGCCGGCTCGCGGAGCCGGATCGACTACCTCTCCTATTTCTTTCCGGGCATCATTCTCCTGATTGTTCTTTTCACGGCGATCCTTTCCACCGTTTCGATCATCGAGGACCGCAAGGAGGGATTCCTCCAGGGCGTGCTGGTCGCGCCGTCGGGTTGGGCCGCCATCCTCTTTGGGAAATTGATGGGGGGAACGATTCTGGCGGTGCTGCAGGCGATCGCGGTGGTTCTGCTGGCGCCCTACTCCGACCACCATCCGGATGCCCGGGTTTTGCTGTATCTTATCGGCGTGATCGCCGTTCTGGCGATCGGCTTGACGGCTCTTGGTTTTCTCATCGCCTGGCCGATGGACTCCACCCAGGGCTTCCACGCCGTCATCAACCTCTTCTTTGTGCCCCTTTGGTTGCTGAGCGGAGCGTTGTTCCCCCCGGGGGGAGCGGCGGAATGGGTGCGCGTGCTCATGCGTTTCAACCCCTTGAGCTACGCTCATAACGCCCTGCAGGGCCTGCTGGCGACCAAGCCCGGCATGCCGTTGCCTGCTGATCTCTCCCATGACTTTTCCATCGTGATCGCCGTCACGCTGGTGCTGGTGATGGCCTGTGCTTTCCAGGTCAGCCGACGTTCGTGACCGATCCGGCCCCGGCCGCACCGGGCCCCCGACCCGCCAACCAACGTCTCACCGCCATTGTCTGGACCCTGCTGGCGCTCGGCCTCTTTGCGGTGATGCTCGGCGGGATGCGGG
>CAZWQT010000113.1:0-2796 GCA_964635945.1 uncultured Akkermansia sp.
CCTACGACTCCCAGTACGAATGGATCTTCACTCCCCTGCTCCGCACCAAGGCGGAGTTCGACCTGCCCGACTCCCTCTTTCTCGATCTCCTCAGCGCCTTCGAACAGGACATCGTCCAACGCCGCTACGAGGACTTCCCCTCCGTCCTCGACTACTGCCGCCGCAGCGCCAACCCGATCGGCCGCCTCGTTCTCCTACTCCACGGCCACCGGGAAGAGGAGCTCGCCAAACTCTCCGATCATATCTGCACGGCCCTCCAGCTCGCCAACTTCTGGCAGGACGTCTCCGTCGACCTGGGCAAGGACCGGATCTACATTCCCCAAATCGATCTCCGCCGCTTCGACGTTCCGGAAGCCGACCTCTTCGCCGGTAAGGCCACCCCCAACTTCCGCAACTGCCTCCGTTATCAGGTCGAGCGGGCCTGGGACCTTTTCCGGATGGGGGAACCGCTGCCCTCCAGGCTGAAACGCCCCCTCTCCTGGGAAATCCGGCTTACCTGGATGGGCGGGACGAAAATCCTCGAAAAAATCGAGGCCCAGAAATACGACACCCTCACGCGGCGGCCCGTTGTCTCCAAGTTCGACTTCCTGACCCTCGGCCTCCAGGCCTTCTTCGGCGGATGAGTTCCGGCCCGCTCCCGGGCGGAACCGGGGAACGCATCACCCGCAAGAGCGGCTCGAACCTCGCCCTCTCCTTCATCTGCCTGCCCAAGGAGCAGCGCCAGGCCATGTCCACCTTCTACGCCTTCTGCCGCGTGGTGGACGACGTCGTCGACGAAACCACCGCCCCCCTCCCGATGCGCCAGGCCCGCCTGCACAAGTGGCGGGACGACATCCGCGCCATCTACCACGGCACGCCGGAACAGCCGCTCGCCAAGGAGCTGGCCCCGGTCGTCCGGCAATACCTCATTCCGCCCGAACCCCTTCTCGAGATCCTCGACGGCGTGGAGATGGATCTGACGAAGGACCGTTACGAGAATTTTGAGGAGCTCCGCAAATACTGCTACGGCGTGGCCTCGGCCGTGGGACTCGTCTCGATCAACATCTTCTGCTGCCAGACCCGGGCCGCGCGCGACTACGCCATCGCCCTCGGCATGGCCTTCCAGCTGACCAACATCCTCCGGGACGTCGCCTACGATCTCCAGCGCTTCGGCCGCATCTACCTGCCCCGCTCGGAGTGGGAAACCTTTGGGGTGAAGGAAGAGGACTTCCGCCGACCCAACCCCACCCCGGGCATGGCCCGGCTTCTCCGCATGCAGTATTTCCGCGCCCGCCACTACTTTGAAAAAGCCGACCGTCTGCTCCCGGAGGCAGACCGCCCCCACCTCTCCGCCGCCCTCCTCATGACCGGCGTTTACCGGGACCTCCTCGAGAAAATCCGCCGGCGAAACTTCGAGGTGCTCAAAGGCCCCATCAAACTTTCCCGCTGGGAGAAACTCATGGCTCTGCGCCGGGGTCAGAAACTCCTGAAAAAGGAGGTCGCCCCGCGCCGGCCGCCCTCACGCATTGCGGTGATCGGCGGTGGGTACGCCGGCTGCGCCGCCGCCTTCTCCCTCGCCCGCGAAGGTCATCTCGTGGATCTGATCGAGGCCAAGCCCCAACTCGGCGGACGGGCCCACAGTTACCGGGAAGCCAAGACCGGCACCGTCATCGACAACGGCCAACACATTCTCATGGGCTGCTACCACCGCACGCTGGAAATGGTGGCGGAGATGGGAAATCTCGACCGCCTGGAGCGGCATGACCGGCTCGACCTCCACTTCGTCAGCCCGAAAAAAGGCCGGACGATTCTCCGCTCCTCTCCTCTCCCGCCGCCCTTCCATCTGCTGGCCGGACTGTTTGGATTCCAGGAGCTCAGTTGGCTGGACCGCTGGGCGATTCTCAACCTGCCCGGGCGGGCCCGGGGCACGCCGCCGAAACAGGGAGAGACGGTGCAGGCTTGGCTGGAACGCGTTCGTCAAACTCCCGGTGCGATTCGCGCCCTGTGGGAACCATACTGCCTTGCGGCTCTCAATGCCCCGATCCAGCTGGCCGACTCTTGCCTCTTTTGGGAGGTCACCCGCCGCGGACTTTTCGGAACCTCCCAGGACGCCGCCATCTACCTCGATAAAGACGGCCTCTCCGGCCTGCTCAGTCCGGAGCTAAGCGCCTTCCTCGAATCCGCCGAGGGTCGCGTGCTCCTGACGGCGCCGGTGGAGGAGCTGAAGTACGATGAGATCCATAGACACGTGGAGATGGTGAAGTTCAAAAACGGTTCCGAGGAAAAGTACGACCTCGTGGTCCTCGCCGTCCCGTGGACTCCGGCCGCCAAGATGATTCCGGCCATCGACCGCGCCTCCCAGCTGGCCGGCATGCTGAAGGCCGGCCCCATTCTCGGGGTCCACCTTTGGACGGACCGGCCCCTCACCCGCGACCTAATTACCGGCTTTCTCGATTCCCCTCTGCACTGGCTATTTGATCGCACCTCCACCCTGCCGGTGGGTTCCTCCGGGCACCTTTACGCCGCCGTGATCAGCGCGGTCACCGACCTGATCGACCAGACCGGCAAGTACCTGGTGGAGCTGATCATGGAGGAGATTCAACGCATGATCCCCGAGAGCCGTGAGGCGAAGGTGACCCACCATGTGGTCTACAAATCTCGCGACGCCACCTTTTGGGGTCCACCCGGCATGCCCCTCGCCCGCCCAGGCCCGGTCACCTCGGTGGAAAATCTCTTTCTCGCCGGCGATTGGACCGAAACCGGCCTCCCCGCCACCATCGAAGGCGCCGTCCTCTCCGGTTTCAAAGCCGCCGACGC
>CAZWQT010000114.1:0-2781 GCA_964635945.1 uncultured Akkermansia sp.
CCGTCGCCGGCATCGCCGTGCCGGAAAGCTTCCTCGAGGGTCTGGTCAAGCTGGGTGCTGAGATCGTCTACCAACGCTCCTTTGCCGACCACCACCGCTTTAATGTGGCCGAGGTGGAAAACGCCCTCACCCGCACGCGCGCCCGCCGCGGCCTCGCCCTTATCACCACGGAGAAAGACTCCGTCCGCTTCCCACCCTTCACCCCGCGCGACATCCCCGTGCTTTTCCTTCGCGTGGAGATCAACCTCCTCGATGACGGCTCCCGCTTCGAGGACGCCGTCCGTGATGCGATCGGCATCCGCCCCAAAACCGCTCAACTTGCCGCCGTTTAATTCGGTGGGGCGGGGTCGACGACCTCGCCTAATTCAAATTTTAACTTTAAGCGCAGGCGGCCTTATCAAGGCCGTCCTACCTAAGCTTCAAGATTTTCCCGCCTTCCACCTTCCACTTTCCACAGCAAGGGACATTCACGGCTGTGGGTCTGTAATCTTCAACCTAATGGATTTCCCCCTCGCCAGTTCCGTCAACCGGCTTCCCGTCATCTCCTCCGCCTGCCGCAAAATCCCGCTCCGCTTGGCCTGGTGTCTGGCTTCCTCGGCTAATTTCGCCATCGCCGCCGCCCGGTCCGCATCGGTCACCTTGTTCCACCAGCCGTCGTCGTCCACGTAGCTCGGCGTCCCCACCGGGCTGACCGCCAGAATCTCCGCCGGCGGCAGGCAGGCCGTCGCCTCACCGGGGCCCGGTCCCATTTCCACCCAAAACGGTTTCTCAAGGTCAAACCCCGCCTTCACGAGGAACTCCTGCCCCAGCCGGATCGTCTTTTTGCTGCCCATCCAATGGTGCTCCCAGTCGTACTCGACCTTGATTTTTTTTTCCGCGACCACGATCTCCGTCCGCGCCGAGGTCTGCCCCCACGTGACCTTCGTCCCTTCCCGCACCTCGGGCCGCACGTGGAGCAGATCCACAAACACCTCCGTGATGCCCTCGCGCACCCCTTGGGCCGTCTTGGCCGCCATCCGGCCCGGTAGATCCAGACACGCCCGTACTCCGATTCCCAACGTGATGACCAACCCCAGGAACAGCGCGACCGCGCCCAGCCCCTTTTTCAAACTAGAGACCCAACCCCCCGTCGGTGACCGCCCCATGGGACGCGTCCTTGGTCAGAAACGCAAACTTTGCCAACACCCCCCGCGTGTATCGCGGCTTCGGCCGCTTCCACGCCTTCGCCCGCCGCTTCAACTCCGCCGCTGGCACCAATAGGCTGATTTCCTTCCCCTTGGCGTCGATCACGATCCGGTCCCCGTTCTTCACCAGCGCCAGCGGCCCGCCATCGTACGCCTCCGGCGTGATGTGGCCCACCACGAAGCCGTGCGTTCCGCCGGAAAATCTCCCGTCCGTGATCAGCGCCACGTCCTTGCCCAGGCCCTCCCCCATGATCGCGCTCGTCGGAGCCAGCATCTCCCGCATCCCCGGCCCCCCGCGCGGCCCCTCGTACCGGATCACCACCACATCCCCTTTCACAATCTTCCCCGCCAAAATCGCCTCCATTGCCTCCTCCTCCGCCCCGTACACCTTGGCCGTGCCCTCGAACCGTTCTCCCTCCTTGCCGCTGATCTTCGCCACCGCGCCGCCCGGCGCCAGGTTTCCCCGCAGAACCACCAGATGGCCGGTCTTCTTGATGGGATCGCTGAACGGCCGGATGATCTCCTGCCCTGAGGGGTAATCCCCACAGTTCTGCAAATTCTCCTCCAGCGTTTTCCCCGTCACCGTCCGGCAATCCCCATGGAGCAGCCCCTTCTCCAGCAACCGCTTCATCAGCGGCACCAGCCCGCCGATCTTCACCAGCTCCGCCATGACAAACCGTCCGCTCGGCTTTAAATCCGCCAACACCGGCACCCGCTTGCCGATCTTGTTAAAATCCTCGATCTCCAGCTTGATCCCGGCCGTGTGGGCGATGGCCAGGAAGTGCAACACCGCGTTGGTCGATCCCCCCAACGCCGTGATCACGGTGATCGCGTTCTCCATCGCCTTGCGCGTGACGATGTCCAGCGGGCGTAATCCCTGCTCGAGCACCGCGTAAGCCGCCCGACCCGCCGCCCGCGAATCCGCCCGCTTCTCCGGGGATACAGCCGCCATCGCCGAGCTGTTCGGCAGGCTTAAGCCCATCGCCTCAATCGCGCAGGCCATCGTGTTGGCCGTGTACATTCCGCCGCACGACCCCGGCCCCGGAATCGCACACCGCTCGATCTGACCCAGCTGCTCATCGTTGATCTTTCCCTTGGCCCTTTGCCCCACCGCCTCAAAAACGCTCACGATGTCCAGGTTCTTGTTGTACAGACAACCCGGCAGGATCGTGCCGCCGTAAACAAAGACCGAGGGACGGTTCAACCGCAGCATCGCCATGACGCAGGCAGGCATGTTTTTGTCGCAACCGCCCAGCGTCACCAGCGCGTCGAACCCCTCGCACCCCGCGACCGTCTCGATCGAGTCCGCGATCACCTCCCGTGATACCAGCGAGTACTTCATCCCTTCCGTGCCCATGGAAATACCGTCAGAGATGGTGATGGTGTTGAAAATGACCGCCTTGCCCCCCGCCTCGTTGGCGCCCTCGGCCGCCTCCCGGGCCAGCTCGTCGATGTGCATGTTGCAGGGCGTGACCTGGCTCCAGGTGGAGGCGATCCCGATCTGTGGCTTGCGGAAATCGTCCGGCTGGAACCCGACCGCGTGGAGCATCGCCCGGCTCGGCGCCCGTTCCGGCCCATCCACCAGGGGCCCGGAAAA
>CAZWQT010000115.1:0-2777 GCA_964635945.1 uncultured Akkermansia sp.
CGGAAATTGTTCGATTCCCTAAGAAAGAAAAAGGCCGCGGCGATCACCTGTTGGCAGGTCATTGAGCATCTGCCTGACCCCCCATCCTTCCTCCGCACTTGCCGCCAGCACCTCGACAAAGAGGGTCTTCTTGCCCTTTCCACCGTCAACTTAGACTCTGTGCAGGCAAAATGTTTTGGCGGAAAATGGCTTCACCTAGATCCCCCTCGACACCTTTGGGTCGGCACGATGGACAGAGTGATCCAACTGGTGAAGGATTCGGGTTTTCAAGTTGTTCGCGTGCGATACAACTGCCTGGAGTTTGGACCCGTGGGATGGGTCGACAGCATGTTCAATTTAATGGAGACAAAGAGAGACCGGTTATTAGGTTGTCTCAAACATGGCTGTCATGAGCCCAGGGACTGGTTGGTATGGCTCCTTTCGGTGGCGTTGACCCCAATGGCATTTATTCTGGCTTGGCTTGAGGGAGGCCTACGCCGTCCTGCTACCTTCGAGATTTATGCCCGCTTGGCAAAGAAAGGGGCGCGCCGCCAGGGAGGATAACGTAACGCTGCCCGCATGGTATACCATGCGTACCGAAAGAGACTCCCGAGTGGCACTGAGGAACTCTCGCTTTCGTAGCGTACCGGACACGGAACTTCCGCCACCCGAAAACCACGGGCCACAGCAAAGCTCATAATATCACTGGCAAAGGCGTGGCTGGTGTGAAACTCCTCTAAAGGAGCCTGCACCAAAAGTCTTCGGGAATAAGCTCGCAGTCCACTATGCCACTCGCCGAAGCATGTCCCAAACCATAGGTTTTGCCCAAAGGTCAACACCCGGTTTCCTAAATAACGATAAGAGGGCATCCCGCCAGACAGGGCCTCCTGCCGAGTCCGAATCCGGTTCCCCTGAATCAGGTCATACCAACCCCGCTCCACGAAGCCGGCCAAAAGATCGACGATGGAAGGCTCGTACTGATAATCGGCATGCAGTTCAACCGCTACGTCAGCTCCTACGGCGACAGCTTGCTTCATTAAGAAACGCAGATTTCCGCCGTAATTTAAGTTTTTTTCGTGACGAAAGACCTCCAGGCCAAGATCTTTCGCCACCTGACTTGTCCGATCATGACTAGCATCGTCCCCCACCAATATGTTTTTTTTAAGATTTTCCGGCACGGCTTGCACGGTCTTGGCCAGGGTTTGTTCTGCATTGTAGGCCAAAAGCATGACAACTGTTTTCATTAAGGAAGCCCCCGTCTTGCCTGAAGCTTGGTCTTTCGACAAGCACAGTGATTGATCATTGGTAGCCTTCGCGCCAATCTTTACCCATGTCTGCCGCGCCCAATGGCCGTTTTCTTGTGCAGGGAGGTAACCCCATTCATGGGGAGATCGAACCCCAGGGAAACAAGAACGAAGCCATGCCCCTCATGGCCGCCGCCTGCTTAACCGACCAGCCCGTGGTCCTGCAGAACGTCCCCCAAATCGATGACGTGAAGCTCATGGAGACTATCCTCAATGAGTTGGGCCTCTCCTCTTCAGAAACCGAATCCACCAAAGCCAGCCGCATAGTCACCCTTCAGGCCAAGTCTCCCCTAAAAAATACGATTCCGTGGGAACTAGGCTCCCGCCTCCGAGGCTCTGTGACTTTAGCCGGGCCCCTACTGGCCCGCACCGGCTCCGTCACCCTCCCGCGCCCCGGCGGAGACCGGATCGGGCGGCGCCGACTCGACACCCACCTCCAGATTTTCTCCGCGTTAGGCGCCGAAATCTCCGACACCCGGGACGGTATCAAGATTCAGGCAAAGAAACTCAAAGGTGCGGATATCCTGCTGGATGAGGCCTCCGTTACCGCCACTGAAAACGGCCTCTGTGCCGCCGCGTTGGCCGAAGGAACCACCGTCTTCCACAACGCCGCCAGCGAACCCCATGTCCAAGCCCTCGCCCATCTTTTGAATGCCATGGGGGCAAAAATTTCCGGAATCGGCACCAATACCCTGACTATCGAGGGGGTGAAAACCCTGCATGGAGCCACCCATCGGATCGGTCCCGACTACCTCGAGGCCGGGTCCTTCCTTGCCCTCGCCGCCGTCACCGGCGGTGAGTTGAGAATTAAAAACGCCGCCCCGCATCATCTCCGGATGATTCTCCAGACCTTTGCCCGGCTTGGCATTCAGACGGAGATTCAGGGACAAGACATCCGCGTACCCAAGAACCAGAAACTGGAGGTGGAAAAGGAGTTTGGCGGGGCCATCCCCCACATCGCCGACGCTCCCTGGCCCGGCTTTCCGGCCGACATGACCTCCGTGGCCTTGGTCACCGCTACCCAATGCAAGGGCACCGTCCTGATACATGAAAAGCTTTTCGAATCCCGACTGTTTTTCGTTGACGGCCTTTTGGAGATGGGAGCCCGGATCATTCTGTGCGATCCCCACCGTGCCGTGGTCCTGGGCTCTGATAAGCTGCGCGGAGCCAAACTGGCTAGCCCCGATATCCGTGCCGGCATGGCTTTGCTCATCGCTGCCCTCTGCGCGGAAGGCGAGTCAGAAATCCGCAACATCAGCCAGATCGACCGCGGTTTCAGCCGGATTGAAGAACGCCTCGGTGCCCTTGGCGCAAACATCGAGCGTAAGTAACCCTAACTTATTTTAATTTTAAGCGGCTTTCTTTTTTGAAAAGCGGTGAGTTCCCGATAGCCAATCTCTTTCACGAAAGCCAAAGCCTTGCGGAATTCATACCCGACTTCTTGCGGAGCGTGGGAGTCAGACGAAATCAGCACGGGAATTTTGCGCCGGAAAG
>CAZWQT010000116.1:0-2749 GCA_964635945.1 uncultured Akkermansia sp.
TGGGCTATGCCGAACCCAGTTTTTCCCTCTGAATCAAAACGGATGGCCAGTCCCAGCCCCGAACTGGTGGGATTGGACCCGGCCGATGTCGACCTTTCAGCGGTGGAGAAGACAGTGCACGCCTGCCGTGATTACCTCCTCGGGCTCCAGAAGCCGGAGGGGTACTGGGTGGGGGAGCTCTTCGTCGATAGTACGGTGGCCTGCGATTACCACCTGCTGATGTATCTGCGCGGCAAGGTGGACCGCGCCAAGGAAGCCAAGATTGTCCGCCACATCCTCCAGCGCCAGTTGCCCGACGGCGGTTGGCCGATCTATCCCGGAGGACCGAGCAATGTCACCGCCACGGTCAAAGCCTACTTCAGCCTGAAGCTGGCTGGCTTCACCCCGGATGAGCCCGAGATGCGCAAGGCCCGCTCCGCCGCGATGCGGTTAGGCGGCATCCCCAGCACCAACACCTACTGCAAGTTCTACCTCGCGATGTTCGGGCAGTATCCCTGGAAGTATCTCCCCAATATCCCGCCGGAAATTCTGCTTCTCCCGCGCTGGGCACCGTTCGACATGTCGGAAATGAGCTCCTGGACCCGGGCGATCGTGGTGCCCATGTCCATCATCCGCAGCTTCCGCCCGGTCACGCATCTCCCGCCCGAAAAACAGCTCCACGAACTCTACCCTTACGGGGTCGAAGGCGGTCCGTTCTTCCATCCGGTGGAGAACCGCTTTTTCTCGATGAAAAACTTTTTCGTCCGGGTGAATGAGTTGCTCGGCTTTCTGGAGGGACTTTCCTGGAAGCCCTTCCGCAAGCGGGCGCTGAAGGCCGCGGAGGAGTGGATTCTGAAACGGACGGGCCCGGAGTCCGAAGGGCTGGCGGCGATCTTCCCTTCCATGATGAATTCGATTCTCGCCTTCCGTTGCCTGGGATACGGGGAGGAGCACCCCTGGATGATCAAGGCGGTGAAGGACCTGGAAGGTCTGGAGGTGGATGACTCCGCCAACGGCGATTTCCGGGTGCAGCCCTGCCTCAGCCCCGTCTGGGACACGGCCATCACCATGACCTCCCTCGGGGCCGCCGGGGTGAAGCCCGACCATCCGGCGATGCGGAAGGGAGCAGACTGGCTTCTCTCCAAGGAAGTGAAGATGCGCGGGGATTACGTGATGAAGAATCCCACCCCGATCACCGGCGGCTGGGCGTTCGAGTTTTTCAACGACTGGTATCCCGACGTGGACGATACCGCGAAGGTGCTGCTCGGGCTGCGGAAAGCCCAAGCCTCCCAACCGAACCAGCAGAAAGAGGCGATGGATCGGGGCCTCGGCTGGGCGATGAGCTTCCAGTGCGACAACGGCGGCTATGCGGCCTTTGACAAGAACGTGAACAAAGCCTGGCTCGAGGACGTTCCCTTTGCCGACCACAACGCCATCCTCGATCCACCCTGCGCCGACATCACCGGACGGCTCCTCGAGACGATGGGGAAATTGGGCATCTCCAAAAACCATCCGCAGATCCAGCGGGCCCTGGCCTTCCTCCGCAAAATCCAGGAGGAGGACGGATCTTGGTTTGGCCGCTGGGGTGTAAACTATATTTACGGCACCTGGCAGGCCTTGCGCGGTCTGCAGGCGATCGGGTACGACATGAACGACACCTGGGTGGTGCGTGCGCGGGACTGGCTGGAATGCACCCAGAATCCGGACGGGGGTTGGGGTGAAAGTTGCGGCTCCTATGATGATGCGCGAATGAAGGGGCGGGGGATCAGCACTGCTTCCCAAACCGGCTGGGGCCTGATGGGACTGCTGGCCTGCGGCGATCTCCAGAGACCGAGCGTCCGGCGGGCCGTCCGGTATCTGGTCGAAACCCAATCCAAGGATGGGAGCTGGGAGGAAAAACTCATCACCGGGACCGGTTTCCCCTGCGTTTTCTATCTTCGTTACGACATGTACCGGAACAACTGGCCGCTCCTCGCCTTGGGCGAATACCTGGAAATGGCCCGGACTTCCGGCGTTCGTTAAGCCGGCTTTTCGGTTTCTGCCGCGGCTTCCTCGATGGCCTCACCTTCCACTCTGCCCGTCGGGATCCTGTTTCCGATGGAGTTTGAGGCGCAGCCGACCTGGAAAAAAATCGGGGGTCGGAGCCGGGTCGAGACCGGCCTCGAAACCCTCAAGGGAAGCTGGCAGGGGGTGCCGGTGGTCTCGGCCAGAATCGGGATGGGGCATCCCGGGCAGAATAAAAAAATCGAGGCGTGGCTGGCGGAACATCCGTGTCGCGGGGTGATCTTGGCCGGATTGGCGGGCGCGCTGGATCCGGATTGGGACGAGGGGGATCTAAGTTCTTTCCACGCGGACGCCTGGCCGGAGTTTGCCGTCTGGGCCCGATCGAAACCGGCGGTGCGGGCGGGCAAGTGGCACACCGCCCACGAGATCATCGAGACGGGACTGGCGAAATTGGAACTGGGCCGGAAAACGGGTTGCGGATTGGTGGAGATGGAGTGGGACTATGTGGCCGAGGCCTGCCAGAGGATGGATGTGCCGTTGGTCGGGTTGCGGTCGGTCAGCGACCATGCGGACAAGCTGCTGCCGGCAGATCTTTTTCTTCTGGGGTGCGATGCCGTTACCGGGAAAAGCACGCCGGTGAAGATCGGCCTGCACCTGGCCCTGCGTCCTTGGCGGTTGCGGGAACTCATTCCCGCCGTGGGGGGGTGTACCCATGCGCGGGAGGTGATGTCGAAGGCGCTGGGGGAGTTTTTGGATTGGGTGAGTG
>CAZWQT010000117.1:0-1291 GCA_964635945.1 uncultured Akkermansia sp.
GACCCGCCTTTTTCCCGCACGTCGATCTGCCGGGCGATCTCATAGACCAGCGCCCGCCGCACCCCGCTGATCGAATTCAGATTCTTCAGCTCGACCTTGGTGCCGAACTTTGCCTCGCCGACCGGGCGGATGGAAATGTTCACGTCGCAGCGTAATTGACCCTTTTCCATGTCTGCATCACTCACGCCCCCCGCCCAGAGGATCTGGCGCAGGGAACCGAGAAACGCGAAGGCTTCCCCCGGGGTACGGAGGTCCGCCTCCGTCACGATTTCCATCAACGGTGTTCCCGCCCGGTTAAAGTCGATTCCGCTCCGCTCCTCGAAATGGAACGACTTGGCGACGTCCTCCTCCAGATGGATCCGGACCAAGCGGATCTTTCTCCGGGCCTGCGCCTCGGCTGACTCCTGAAGCTCCTTGGGGAACTGGAAGAGATCAAGCCCCACCGACCCCCCGGCACAAAGCGGATCGTCATACTGACTGATCTGATAATTCTTGGGCATGTCCGGATAAAAGTAGTTTTTCCGGTCGAACCGGGCCACCGGCGCAATCTGGCATCCCAACATCAGGCCCGTCAGGATCGTCTTGCGAATCGCCTCCTCGTTGGGGACCGGCAGGCTGCCGGGCAGACCGAGGCAGACCGGGCAGACGTGGGTGTTGGGCGCGTCCCCATACTGGTTGTCACAACCGCAGAACATCTTCGTGGCTGTCCGCACTTGGCAGTGCACTTCAAGTCCGATCACCGCCTCCCATTTTCCCTGGGTACTCACAACGGAGGCATCCTTTTCCAGAAGTCGTGCGACTGCTCATACGCGTGCGCCGCCTGAAGGATCTTCTCTTCACCGAAACGTGGCCCGATCAGTTGCAACCCGATCGGCAGGTTCGACCTGGTGAATCCACAGGGCAGGGAGATCCCGCAGGTACCGGCGAGGTTCACCGAAATTGTGAACACGTCGGCCAGGTACATTTTCAAAGGATCCTGGGTTCGCTCGCCCAGTGGGAAGGCCGGCTCGGGGCTGGTCGGGGTGAGGAGCACGTCGCATCCCTGAAACGCCTTTTCGAAATCCTGCCGGATCAGGCCGCGCACCTTCTGCGCCTTGCGGTAATAAGCATCGGTGTAGCCGGCGCTGAGGACGAAGGTGCCGAGGATGATCCGGCGCTTCACCTCGGGGCCAAATCCTTCCTCCCGCGTCCGCTGGTAAAGATCGAGGATATCCTTGGGGTCAGCTGCCCGGCGTCCGTACCGCACGCCGTCGAACCGGGCCAGGTTGGCCGAGGCCTCGGCCGTCGCGAG
>CAZWQT010000117.1:1391-2666 GCA_964635945.1 uncultured Akkermansia sp.
TCCCGCCAGGGAAGATAGAAGGATGGCCGAGTCCTCCACCGTTCGGGCGAGAGGCCCGATCTGGTCGAGGGAAGAAGCAAAGGCCACCAAACCGTATCGGGAGATCCGGCCGTAGGTGGGCTTCAGACCGACACAACCGCAGAGGGCCGCCGGCTGGCGGATGGAACCGCCCGTGTCCGAGCCGAGTGCCGCGAGAGCGATCCGACCCGCCACTGCCGCGGCGGAACCTCCCGACGAGCCGCCGGGAATCCGGGAGGAGTCCCAGGGATTCCGCGTCACCCCGAGCGCCGAATTTTCCGTGGAGGAACCCATGGCGAACTCGTCCATGTTCGTCCGACCCAGAAACACCGCCCCTGCCTGTCGCAACCGGGCTACGGCGGTGGCGTCGTAGGGAGCTTTATATCCTTCCAGGATTTTAGAGGAGCAGGTGCAGGGATCGCCGGTGACGTTGAGATTGTCTTTGAGGGCGATCGGGATTCCGCCCAGAGGCAGAGTGAGATCGGCCTGGTCGGCGGCTTTCAGCGCCGTCTCACGGTCCAGATGCGTGTAGGCGTGGATCGTTTTCTCGCGGGCGTCGATCTCCTTGAGGAGGTCGGTGACGATGTCGCGGGCCTGAATCTCCTTCTTCGCCAGTCGCCGGCGGAGGGCGGCGACCGTCTCGTGGGCCAGGCTCATTCGACGATTTTCGGCACGACGATCAGGTCGTTGGCCTGGGCCGGGGCATTGGAGAGAGCGATTTCAACGGAGAGGCTGGGCGAGGAGACGTCTTTCCGGAGAACGGGATGCTCAGGCGGATGGACCTCCGGGACATTTTCCGTGGGGATTTTGGAAAGAGCCTCCATGTGGCCGAGTATCTGCCCGAGCTGGGCGGTGAACTTGTCCGTCTCCTCCTTCGTCAGGGCCAACCGCGCCAGCGTGGCGACATCGGAAACATTTAACTTAGGAGCCGACATAAGCCTGAAAGCTTAAGAAAATAGCCGGGAAGCAGGAAGGAAGAAGTCAGCTGGGATCAGGGGGCAGGCGAAAGGTGGAAAAGCATCTGTTCTCGGCCTTGGTAGGGCGGCCTCGATGAGGCCGCCTCGTTGGCGGATTTAAAAAGCAGGGGGGGGTCATCGACCCCGCCCCACCTAAGTTTGAAACCTCGTTCATTTCGGCTTTGGTAGGGCGACCAGTCCCTTGGTCGCCTCGTTGGAGGTTGAAAGAACCAAGATCGAATGAGGCGGCGTGGGACACGCCGCCCTACCGAACTTTAAGCCTTCTTAACCCCTAAATCCC
>CAZWQT010000118.1:0-2569 GCA_964635945.1 uncultured Akkermansia sp.
CCTCGATCTTGTTGTGACTGATCCCGTGCAGGCTCTGCACAAACATCATCACCGTCGGCACTCCGGCCATGCATACCTCAGCCGCGTCATGCAAAGGCCCGGAAGGCAGGTGGTGCGAAGTTCCACAGGTCTCCCGGATCGCCTCCTCGCAGAATCCGATTAGATCCGGATGAAACGGCGCCGGTGGGATTTGCCAGATCCGCTCCCAACCCACCGTGCAGCCGCCTTCCTTGGCAAACCGCTCACTCGCCTCCATCGCTTCGGCATGCATCCGGGCGAGCTTGGCGGCATCCAGATGCCGCTGGTCCAACGTGATCCGACACTCCTCCACCACGCTGGTGACGATCCCGGGCTTGGTGGTGCAGGAGCCGATCGTGCAGACGCCCATCCCACTCCGCTCCGCAATCTTGTAGACCTCTTGGCCCATTTTTGCCGCCGCCAGGAACGCATCTTTCCGCCGGTTCATCGGAGTGCTTCCGGAATGGGCCGCCTGACCCCGGAAGGTGATGGCGTGGCGCTCGACGCCAAACGTCCCCAGCACTGCCCCCAAGGGTAGATTCTTATCGAGCAACACCGGCCCCTGCTCGATGTGCAGCTCCAAGTAGGCGGATGCGTTCTTTAACTCCTTTCCCGAGTCTTTTACGTGCTCAAAGTCGATTCCCGCCTTCTTGAGGGCATCCGGCAACTTGATCCCTTCCTTGTCCGTCAAAGAGCGCGCCTCATCCATGTTCAGATTCCCTGAGCAGGCAGCGGAACCGAACAAGCTCTTTCCAAATCTCGCCCCCTCCTCGTCTGCCCAGTCCACCACGCGAATGGTGACCGGGGGTTTGCCTTGGGTTTCCGTGCAGATCCGCCGGAGAACCTCCACGGCCGCGAGGACGTTGAGGCAGCCGTCCAGCCAGCCGCCGTTGGGCACGGAGTCGATATGCCCGCCCATGAGCAGCGCCTGCGGCTTTTCGCCCCGCAGCGTCGCCCAGAAATTCCCGGCCGCATCATTGTGCATCTCCACTGGCAGCCCCTCAAATCGGCTCTTCAGGAAATCCCGTGCCTTCAGCCAAGTCGGCGTGAACGCCACCCGTTGCGCACCGTTAGCATCGCCGGTCAGCCGGCGGAGCTCCTTGAGATCCTCAATCACCCGCTGGGGATTTAACGCCGCACCCACAGGATTGATCCTGCTCCGAAGGGGATTTTCAAACCACCGAAAACTGGAGCCAGGTCACCGGCCGGTTCGCCCGTCAGCTAACGAAAAAGAGCCACACCAAACCCAGCCCGATCCGGTACCACGCAAAGGGAATGAAAGTGTTGGTCCGGACATAGCCGATCAGCCACCTCACCACGAAATAAGCGGTGACGGCGGACACGGCGAATCCCAGGCCCAAATGAAGCCACTCCTCTTGCCCCGGCACACCGGCCGACTTGAGCTGCCGGTAAAAACTCAGCCCGCAGGCCGCAAACAACGTCGGGATCCCCAGCAAAAAGGAAAAGTCTGTCGCTGCGGTTCTGGACAAGCCGCAAAACATGCCCGCCAGAATCGTTGCCCCGGACCGGGACGTCCCCGGAAAGATTGCCGCCAGCAGTTGCGAGGCGCCGATCACCAGAGCCACGACCCAACCCGGATCCTCCTTCCCTTGGTGATGACGCAACCACCACTCCGCCCCCCAAATCAGCACCCCTCCCACCAGCAACGTCCAGGCGATCGGCGTGGGGTTTTCTGGCAACTCCAACCCCATCTCCGAGGCCACCAAGCCAAGCACCGCCGTTAGCACAAAAGCGGCGCCCAGCTTCGCGAGATATTCCTTACCTTTCCTTCCCTCCTCCCCCGTGACCATGGCCCGCAAACGGGGTCCATAGATGAGCAGCACTGCCAGAAGGGCCCCAGACTGGATGCCTACGGTAAAAAGCTCTGGCCGCTTCAGCCCCATAAGATACTCCACCAGAAGAAGATGCCCCGTGGAGGAAATGGGCAGGAACTCTGTCACCCCCTCGATCACCCCCAGCAAAATCGTCCCCACCCACTCGTTCATGACTCTTTGGTAGCGGAAACCCGCCCATCTGCCATCTCCCATCTGCCCCTAGGTACGCCACTTTTGATAAAAGTGGCTGCCACTTGGCCCCCTCAGACCTGCCTCAGCCCATTCTTAAATCTGCCTCCGGCAAGAGGGGGAGGCGCTGCGCGCAGGAATTCCATCGGAGGTGGCCTACCTACGCCCCAACAAACAGCTTGCCCCCCTGCCACCCGTCCGTCAGTGTTCTCCCTAGGTCAAGGTTCGATGATACGAGTTAGAGCGAGGAAACAGAATCAGTCCGGTAGGTTCCAACCCACCTTGTGGCCCGTGGTACGGGCGCACGCTCAGCAACGCCGTCCAGCCGGTAGCCATCAAGGAAAATAAAGCATCATGGAAAACAGACTCTATGTGGGGAACCTTCCGTTCTCCGCGACAGACGAGGAACTCAAACAGGTCTTCTCGGCCCACGGAACGGTCACCGAAGTGGCCATCATCTCCGACCGCGTCACCGGCCGCTCCCGCGGCTTCGCGTTCGTGACGATGTCGAGCCCCGACGAAGCCAA
>CAZWQT010000119.1:0-2451 GCA_964635945.1 uncultured Akkermansia sp.
GCTCGGGCGTGGTGGCCGGTCTGGTCACGATCACCCCGGCGGCCGGCTTCGTCACCCCGGGAAGCGCCGTCCTCATCGGCGTGGCCGCCGGCATCGTGCCCTGGTTCTTCTGCACCCGCGTGAAGAAGTGGTTCAAGTACGACGACGCTCTCGACACGTTCGGGGTCCATGCCGTTGGCGGCACCCTCGGGGCGTTTCTGACCGGCGTCCTGGCGACCTCCGAGGTCAATGGCGCGCTCAGCACCAACCTCGCGGATCTGCTTGCCAAAACCCTTTACCTTGAGCAGCTCAAGGCCATCGGCCTGACGCTGGTCCTCTCCATTGTCGGCACCGGCGTGATCGCCTTTGCGATCAAGGCCCTCTTTGGTCTCCGCCCGAACACGGAGGAGGAGCGCGAGGGTCTGGACGTCACCGACCACGAAGAGAAGGGGTACATCTACTGATTGGGGCCCGGCCCTGACAAAGGAGAATTCATATGTCCCTGAAAAAAATCGAAGCGATCATCAAGCCCTTCAAGCTGGAGGAGGTGAAGGAAGCCCTCACCGAGGCCGGCATTGAAGGCATGACTGTCACGGAAGTGAAGGGGTTTGGCCGCCAAAAGGGCCACACCGAGATCTACCGTGGCAGCGAATACACCGTCGACTTCCTGCCCAAGGTGAAGCTCGAGATCATTCTCGGCGCCTCGGTCGTCGATAAGGCGGTCCAGGCCATCATCAAGGCGGCCAAGACCGGCAAAATCGGCGACGGGAAGATCTTTGTCCTGCCCGTGGAGGAGGCCATCCGCATCCGCACGGAGGACAAAGGGGAAAAAGCCATCTGAACGGCTGATTTCCGGCGTGACGGGGCCCACAGGGAGGGGGTATCACATCCCTTCCCCTGTGGCCCCGGCCCGGCGGGAATAACCAGGAAGGAAACCAGTCCATGGCACTCAAGAAAATCGAAGCGATCATCAAGCCCTTCAAGTTGGAGGAGGTGAAGGAAGCCCTCACGGAAGTGGGGATCGAGGGAATGACCGTCACGGAAGTGAAGGGGTTCGGCCGCCAAAAGGGCCACACCGAGATCTACCGCGGCAGTGAATACACCGTCGACTTTCTCCCGAAGGTGAAGCTCGAGATCGTGGTGCCGGACTCCCAGGTGGCCAAGGCCACTGGGGCCATCCTGAAGGCCGCCAAAACCGGCAAGATTGGCGACGGCAAAATTTTTGTCCTGCCCGTGGATGAGGCCATCCGCATCAGGACGGAAGACAAGGGAGAAAAGGCGGTCTGACATGGCGAAAGCAAAGTCAGCCCCCACAACGAAAGGAACGAAGGCAATGGCAGCGAAATATCTTAAGGCAAAAAACGGCAAGGAAGTCCTCGACTTTGCGAAGGCGCACGGCGCCAAGCTGGTCGATTTCAAGTTCTGCGACATTCCTGGGACCTGGCAGCACTTCACGACCACCCTCGGCGAGATTGAGGAGTCCACCTTCAAGGAGGGTCTTGGCTTTGACGGCTCCTCCATCCGCGGGTGGAAGTCGATCAACTCGTCCGACATGCTCGTGTTGCCGGATCCGGCCACGGCGATGATCGATCCCTTCAACGCCGAGCCCACGCTCAGCCTCGTTTGCACCGTGATCGACCCGATCACCATGCAGACCTACGAGCGGGACCCCCGCAGCATCGCCCTCCGGGCGGAAAAGTATCTCCAAAGCACCAAGGTCGGCGACACCGCCTTCTTTGGTCCGGAGCCTGAGTTCTTCATCTTCGACGACGTCCGCTACGACTCCTCGACCCGCGGCGCCTTCTATCAGGTGGACTCCATCGAGGGCATCTTCAACAGCGGCCGCGAGGAGCTGCCCAACACTGGCTACAAGATCCGCCACAAGGAGGGGTATTTCCCCGTTCCGCCGGCGGATACCCAGCAGGACATCCGCAACGAGATCACCCTCATGCTCGAGGACCTTGGCGTTCAGGTGGAGCGCCAGCACCACGAGGTGGCCACGGCCGGTCAGGCGGAAATCGATATCCGCTTCGACACCCTCGTGAACACCGGCGACAAGGTGAACCTCTACAAGTACGTCGTCCGCAACGTGGCGCGCCGCCACGGCAAGACGGCCACCTTCATGCCCAAGCCCCTTTTCGGGGACAACGGCTCCGGCATGCACACCCACCAGAGCATCTGGAAGGACGGCAAGCCGCTCTTCGCCGGCAAGGGTTATGCGAATCTCAGTGAGCTCGCTCTCTACTACATCGGCGGGATCATCAAGCACGCCCGGGCGCTCACCGCGATCACCAACCCGACGACGAACAGCTTCAAGCGTCTCGTCCCCGGGTTCGAGGCGCCGGTGAATTTCGCCTACAGCGCGCGGAACCGTTCTGCGGCCATCCGCATCCCGACCTACTCGGCCAACCCGAAGGCGGTCCGGATCGAGTTCCGCACGCCCGACCCGGCGGCGAACCCGTATCTGGCCTG
>CAZWQT010000120.1:0-2395 GCA_964635945.1 uncultured Akkermansia sp.
GTCCCGGCGATCGAGCTCTCCTTGGCCTCCGGCAGAACCAGCGGTGCCACGATGCCCAAGGGCCAGCCGCCGAACTGGATGAAACCGGAACTCGCCTGCGTCCCGGCCGGTTGCCACTCCCCCGGACCCTTTTTCTTCAGGCTGAGCGGTGCATCGAGCGAGGCCCGCACCGCCTCCGTCCCGTCCCGATGCTTGGCCACCAGCGCCAGCGCCTCAATCGAAAGCACTCCCTCGGAGCCAGAAGGCCAGGAGGCCTGCAGATTTCCCTCCACCGACGAAAAGTCCACCGGCCGGGGCCGTGCCGCCGTGCCGGTCTCCACCGTGATCACCGCACGCAGGTTGGCGGCCACTTGATCATGCTGGCCCGTGCGGTCGAATTGAAACGATCCCTGGCCCGAGGCTTCGGTCCACTGCCAATCCGGGGTGAGAATTCTCAACAACGGGACCACCAGCGAGGATTCGGCCCGCGCCAATTCCAGCTTCACCCGTCCCAGGTCCTGTGACGGCTTCCACATGGCCGACCCTTTGGCTTCCAGCAACCGTTCCCCCGCCCGGTCCGCCTGCAACCCCACCTCCGGCAATGTCCAGGTCCCCTGTTCCATCTGCATCTCGGAGGAAAGCTTGGCCCCCCAGGGGGCTCCCTTTTCTCCAGGCCAACGCATTCCATCCAGGGTCAGGGAAACCAGCCCCGAGCCCTTCTGGCTGAAATTCCCGGAAAACTCCATATGGGCCTTGGCCTGGCCCTCCTCCGGCCAAAACTTCGCCCCGGCCCACGCCTTCCCCAGCCCCACCAGGCCCGTGGTCAGATCTCCGGCAAAAAATCCCTCCTGCCGGCTCCAATCCCACTCCGCCTTGGCCGACACCTCCAATTCCTGCCCCACGCCTCCTTCCCACGTGGCGCGCAGTTGGGCGGTGTCGAGATGCAGCTTCGTACCCTTTTCCAGCTGGCCCTGAAAGTCCACCGAGGCCGACTGCACCGCCAGCCTCCCCTGCACCCAACTTCCCGAAGCCGCCAAGGATCGGCTCTCCACCGTGCCGCTCAACCCCACGGTTTCCCCCTCGATCCGGGCCTGGCCGCTGGCGGAAAGTTTTCCGCCTTCCACCTTTAGCTTGGCCGGATCCACCACGATGGGAACCACCGCCGCCAGTTCCAGCCCCCGCGCTGCCCATTGGAGCGAGGCCGGTTCTGCTGCCGCCGCCTTGGGCTTTCCTGAAAGTTGCAGAACCGCGGGACGATCGAGTGAAACCTGCAAATCCGCCGGCTGCCCCGCTCTTCCCAAATTCACCGCCAGACTTTCGATTCGCAAGGAACCCTCCTCCGACCGCCACTCCCCCCGGGAGGAAATCCCCAAACCCGCCGGTTGGGGCGGCCAGTTCGCCCCCGCCGCCAACTGCACGGTCTGCCCACTGAGTTCCACGCCCACTCCCAAAGCCTGTTTCGGGCCTCCCCGCAGGTTTACCCTCCCGGCGAGAGACCCGTACACGTTTTGAACTCCCCGGGGCTGGAGAAACATTCCGGCTAACTGCAGATCGGTCGGTTCCAAATCGAGCTCCGCCGTCCACTGCCCCGCAGCCGCATAGGTCCCGCCGATTTTTGCGGCTACCCGGATGCCGCCCACGCCCTGCCAAACCGCCTGGAGTCCATCCACCCGCCAATCCCCTTCTCTGCCTTGCATCGCCTTGCCCTCCAACACCAGTTGGCAGGGTGAAACCAGATTCCAGGGAGGCAGATCGACCACGGTGGAAACGTCGGTTGTCAGCTTGAGGTCCCAAAGATCTCCGCCGGCCGGGTCCTTGGACTTCTGCGCCGTTGCCTGGGTAGTCGTGGCCAGTTCCTGTTGGCCCGGGCCGTTCCAGTCCAGCTTCCCCAGTTGAAGCCGAATCTCCCGCGGGGTCCGGCCATCCCATCCCTCCGCCGAAGCGTGGACTGACTTCAAAATCCAGGCCCCGTTCTCGGTCCGCAACCTTCCCTCCACCAGATCCACCGAGGCCTCCCGCAACGAAAAGGGGATGCGGAACGGAGCCGGCTTTTTTTTCTCTTCTCGTCCGGGGGTCAGCTCCAGATCCACCATCGCGAACTTGAAATCCGCCCGCAAAATCTCCGGCTGGCCCATCAACAGCCGGATCGGATCAAACTCCACCTTGGCTGAATCCATCGCGATCCGGGATTTCCGCGGATCCACTGCCTCCAGCTCCTCGATTTCCAATGTGCCAAAGGCCGAAAGCCGGGCCGACACCGCCTGCGCCTTCCACCCCGCCAGCTTGGCCGCCACTGGCACGGTGATTTCACAGAACACCGTGGGCTGAAAGAGCAGGGTTCCGATCGACCCCCCCACCACACCCAACAGGCTGAGAAAGAATTTCCAGAACTTCACGCAGCGTAAAGTATGTCTCC
>CAZWQT010000121.1:0-2392 GCA_964635945.1 uncultured Akkermansia sp.
GAGGTGGCGGGATCGAACTGGTTGAATTCGTCCTCCCAAACCAGACGATAAGTCTGTGCCTGGGAAACCAACACTGAACTAAGAAAAAATAAAAAACCTAAGGTCAAAGATCGCTGGAATGGGCCTTGAAATGGGACAGCGAACAACACCTTCCACATACCCTAGTTTCGAAAACGCTATTTACAAGGGGTCGAGGTCGCCACCCCTTCAGAGACCGGCCTAACGGAAGCGATGGATAAAGAGCCCGGAACGGAGCTTGGGCTCAAACCAGGTGCTTTTGGGAGGCATGATCTGATCGGCATCGGCCACGGCGAAAATCTGGGAAAGGGAAACGGCCGGCAGACTGAAGGCGGCGGCCGCTTCGCCGGCACGAACCTTTTTTTCCAAGGCCGCAGTTCCGTGAATTCCGCCGACGAAATCCAATCGGGCATCCGTGCGGGGATCTTTCACACCCAGCGCCGGTCCGAGCAAGCCGTCCTGCAGGGCGGAAGCATCCAGCTTGGCGACGGGATTCGCGTTGGGTTCGGCTCTCCAATGTAGCTGGTACCACTTTCCGGCCAGAAAGAGGCCGATCTTTCCGGTTTCGTCGGGTGGGGCGGAAGGAACCTCGGTCACAGCGAAGGATTTCTTCGCTGCGGCCAAAAGTGATTCGGGATTGAGGGGATCCAGCTTCAGAACCAGACGGTGGTACGGGAGAACCTTGAGTTCGGAGGCGGGAAAGAAAACGGCGAGAATACCCTTGGGGCCGGGCCTCTCGGAGGCCAAACGCGAGGCGGCGGCTGCCCGGTGGTGTCCGTCGGCGATGTAGGCCCGGGGCACCTTGGTAAATAAATGCACGACCTTGGCGGGGTCGGGCACCCGCCAAAAAGCGTGGCGAACTCCCCGTTCGTCGGCGACCTCGGCCACGGGCGCTTCTGAGGATTCGATCCGATCCATCTCCGCGGTGAGTTCCTTGAGGTCCGGATACGCGGCCAAAACCGGTCCGGTGAGCGCACCCAGATGACGGATCAGCGTGACGCGGTCGTCCTCCTTGTCCGGTCGGGTGAACTCATGTTTCCGGAGCTGACCGGAGGCGTAGTCGCCAAAATCGGCGAGCGCGGCGAACCCGCGTTGGCGGTGTTTTCCGTCCACCATTCGGACAAGGTAGATCGACGGCTCCTTCGCGGGGACGAGGAGCTTTTGGTCTACCAGGCGAGCTAAGTTTCGGGCCGCCTTTTGGTAGACTTCCGGCGCGGTGAAGGGAATGGAGTCGGGAAACTCCAGATCGGCGCGGTCTACCCGGAGCAAGGTGTCGGGGTTGCCTTGGGCCAGATCGCGGGACTCCTGGCGGGAGACGATGTCGTAGGGCACACAGCTGACGCGGGAGGCTTGGTTGGGCACCACGGTCAGGGATTCGAAGGGGTGAATTTTGACCATAAAGTTCGTTAGCGTGGCGGGAGGTTGGGCTTTTGTCGACACGGCCATTCCTTGGGTTGTCCGCTGGGACTGCCCCAGCTAACGATGAGTTGATGCACGGCGACGGAATTCATTCGGTGGGCAAGATTCTGGTGATCATAACCCTGGCCGGATTTTTTCTGCCTTGGGTTCGCATCTCCCCGGAATCCCTCAAGGGGAACACCATGGAGGTGGTCCGGAACCTGGCCGAAGGAGGCCGCAACCTCGGTTCCACCTTGGTCTGGATGCGGGGGGAGGAGTTTCGCGAAATGTGGCGGGATCCGGCTGATGGGTTTTCCGGATTTCAGCTGGCTTTTGGGGCCCGGTCCGGAACCCCTCGGGCCAAGGCCCAGCAAGAACTGGCCTCGGTCACTTTGGACGGCCGGGAGAAGCGGCCCTTGCTGGGCTGGCTCCTGCTGATTCCCGTTTTGACGATGCTCGGCTGGGCGGGTTTGGCTCTCCGGCAGGTGCCCTCGGCCTTTCTTCTGCTCACCTCCTTTGGACTGGGGGCCCTGTATGCGATCTTGCGCTGGAGAATCGCCGCCGCCTACACCGACCGCTTATTGGCCCAGCTTCAGCTGGGCCCCGGTTGGTGGATGACCGTTTACGGAATGCTCGGCTTGGCGGTCGTTTGTCTGGTGCTGGGAATCCGGGGGCGAAGCAGGGATACGCTTTAGGCCAACGTTTGGTAGGGCGACCAGTCCCCTGGTCGCCTCATGGAAGATCGGATTTTGAATGTTCCACGAGGCGGGATCATCGATCCCGCCCTACCGGCGGGGGGCAGGGAACTTGAGAACGAGGCGGCGTAGGGACACGCCGCCCTACCGGTTGGGAAACTCTAAGGCTTGAGCCAAGGTAGGGCGACCAGTCCCCTGGTCGCCTCATGGAAGATCGGATTTTGAATGTTCCACGAGGCGGGATCATCGATCCCGCCCTACCGGCGGGGGGCAGGGAACTG
>CAZWQT010000122.1:0-2383 GCA_964635945.1 uncultured Akkermansia sp.
ATCGATCTGACCCAAGTCGGCGCCGGGCGTGAGGTCCGGGTGAGTCGCCTCGAATGCGCCCCCGGCACCTGCCAGCGCCTCCGCGAGATGGGCTTTTGCGAGAATGCCGTCGTCAAAAAAATCCGGGGCGGGGCGGACCTGGTCTGCTGGGTGTGTGGAACCCGCGTGGCCCTGAGCGCCCGCCTGGCCCGGCAGATCCTCGTCGAGACCGTCGACGGGAATTCCTGATCGTCCCTTGAGCCAAAACCAGCCGAAGCGCTGGGTGGCGGTCGTCGGTAACCCCAATGCCGGCAAAAGCACCCTCTTCAACGCCCTGACCGGTCTGCGCCAACGCGTGGCCAACTATCCCGGCGTCACGGTGGAGAAGCGGACTGGCACGGCCTACACCCTGCACGGTGAGGCGGTGGAGCTGGTCGACCTCCCCGGCATGTACAGCCTTTCGCCCCGCTCGCCGGACGAGGAGATCGCCCGGAAGGTTCTGCGGGGCGAATCGCCCGGTATTCCCAAACCCGATGCCATTCTCTGCGTGGTCGACGCCAGCAACCTGGAGCGGAACCTTTTTCTCGTCACCCAGGTGATGGAGTTGGGTATTCCCGTGCTTGTGGCCCTCAACATGGTGGACATGGCGGAGGCGCGGGGCATTCGACTTAAGCCCGAGGAACTCAGCCGGCGGATGGGCGTGAAGTTCATTCCGACCCAGGCCCACCGGGGCAAGGGTCTGGTGGAACTGCGCACCGCGCTTGGCCAGAAACTCACGGATCCGGGCGACCGCCGCTGGGTGATGCCGCCCCAGTTGGCCACTGCGGTGGGGCAGATCGCCGCCGCGTGGCGGGATGCGCTGCCGGCGGAGCTGGGCGCGGAGGGCCGCGCGCTGGAACTTCTGGCTGGATCGCCGGACGGACCCGAAGGCGCCCGCAAACTGGCGGTGGCCTGGCGGGAACGGTTCCGGGAACAGGCGTTCGACTGGCCCGCCGCGGTCGTTCAGGCGCGGTACTCCTATCTCCGCGAGATGCTGGGACAGGCCGGGGTCGGGCATGCGCATGCCCATCTGACCTGGACCGACCGGATTGACGCGCTGGTGCTGAACCCCGTCGCCGGTTGGGGCGTGCTGGCGGGAATCCTCATGCTCCTGTTCACCTCGATCTTCTCGATCGCCGCCTACCCGATGGAGTGGATCGATGCCGGCTTCACTGCGGCCGGGGCGTGGCTGCAAGGAGCCATGCCGGCCGGCCTTTTCCGGGATCTTTTGGTGGACGGTGTCCTGGCCGGAGTGGGTGGGGTGGTCATTTTTCTCCCGCAGATCCTGATTCTATTTTTCTTCCTCGGGCTCCTGGAGGACTCGGGCTATCTCGCGCGGGCGGCGTTTCTCCTGGACCGGGTGATGCACCGGGTGGGGTTGACCGGGAAGTCCTTCATCCCGCTGCTCAGCTCCTACGCCTGCGCCATCCCGGGGATCATGGCCACGCGCACGGTCGAGGATCCAAAAGACCGGCTGACCACGATCCTCGTGGCCCCGCTGATGAGCTGCTCCGCGCGGATCCCCGTCTACACCACCCTGATTGCGGCGGCGGTGCCGGCGGCCCTGATGCCGGCCTGGGGGAAGGCGGGAGCCATGCTGGGCCTGTATGCGCTTGGAACCTTCACCGCCTTTGCCCTGGCGTGGCTGTTCCGGAAAAAAATGTTGGGCGGCGGATCCCCGCCGTTGATCCTTGAGCTGCCCCCTTACCGGCGGCCCTCCTTCCGCACCGTGGCCCTGCGGATGTGGGAGCGGGCGGTGATCTTCATCCGCCGGGCGGGAACGGTGATCTTGGCGCTCTCCATTCTTCTCTGGTTTCTCTGCAACTTCCCGCATGCGGCGGAGGATCCGTCCGAGCGGTTGGCGAAAAGTTTCGCCGGTCAGCTCGGTCATGCTTTGGAGCCGGTAATCCAACCGCTGGGGTTTGATTGGCGGATCGGGATCGGGCTGGTGGCCTCCCTGGCCGCCCGGGAGGTTTTTGTCAGCACGATGTCGATCGTCTACCACTCCGGCGGCGACGAGGAGGGGTTGATCGAGACGATGCGCACGGCAGCCTGGCCCGACGGATCGCTGATTTACACCCCGGTGACCTGTGTCGCCCTGCTCGTCTTTTATGTCTACGCCCTGCAGTGCCTGAGCACCGTGGCGGTGGCCCGGCGCGAGACCGGCAGCTGGAAATGGCCCGCCTTCATGATGGCCTACATGGCGGCCTTGGCGTACGCCGGGGCATGGCTGGTTCAGACGGTGGGCCGGGCCCTGGGGAGCTGAAATGGAAATTTCGTGGCAACTGGTCGCGGTGATTGTGGCGGTGGTGGGGGCCGTGGCCTATCTCGTCTGGAAAATTTTCCGGAAGGGCGGGGGAAAGGG
>CAZWQT010000123.1:0-2286 GCA_964635945.1 uncultured Akkermansia sp.
AGCTCCTCCACGATCGGCACCACCACGACCGCCCCGAAGATCCGAAACAAAATCGCCAGCACGCCCGGCACCACGCCGAGTTGGAAAGCCGCCTCAAACGGAAAGGTGTTGTCCCGTTCTCCTCCCGTCCGCGGCATCCACGGATCCAGGGCGATCCAGAGAGCGATGGCGCCCAGGCCGATCAGAAGGGAGTCCTTCACCCGGGCCGGGGCGGGATCCTGCCCTTGGTATCGGGGTTTCAGCCACCAGAGCAGGCCAAAGACAATCAGGGCGCACAGGCCGTAGAGCCACCAGCCCTGCTCCGCAAACTTCTGCCGGAGAAATAACAGTCCCATGAAAAGGACAAAGGGAGCGACAAACGGAAAGCCGGGACCGTGGATCAGCTTTTTCATTCCTTGGCGGGAACCTTAAACAGCCGCGTTTTTAAGGCGAGATTATCCGAGCCGCTGAAGGGCGTCAGAAGCGGCGGCGGATTCAGCTGCCTTGCGGCTCCGGCCCGTTCCCCGGCCGATCTCTTGGTCGGACAAAAGCACGCGGACGGTGAAGGTTTTCTCGTGGTCGGGCCCGACGGAGTCCACCAGTTCATAGGAGGGAACGGCCTGATTGCGCGACTGAAGCAGTTCCTGAAGCTGGCCCTTGGGATTGGACTGGTCGGCCAGTTTCTCCGCTTCGGGCAAGCGGTGGCCGTAGGCCTTTTTTACCCACGCCCGGGCGGGATCATAGCCGGCATCGAGAAAGATGGCGCCCAAGACCGCTTCCCAAGCGTCCGCCAGGGCTCCTGTGGACTGGTGAATCTTGTCGCGGGCGGCATCGGCCCCGACCTTGAGTTGGGGAGCCAGAGCAAGTTCCCGTCCGAGTTCCGCGAGGGTGTGCCGGTTGGCAAGGCTGGCCCGCATGGCGGTCAGGTCGCCCTCGGGGGATTGGGGAAAATATTCCATCAGCAAGTCGCTGAGGGCCGCCTGGAGGACCGCATCGCCGAGGAATTCGAGCTGCTGATTGTCGCCGTCCGGCCCGGCACCGGTACGGGCGGAGGGGTGCGTGAGGGCCCGCCGGAGAAGCTCGGGTTTCTGGAAGGAGTGGCCGAGCGGGGAGTTCATCGGGGCGAACCGCCTTTTTGCGCCCGCGGATGGAAACGGTCAAACGTCGCCGCCAGGCGATCCTCATCCACGTGGGTGTAAATCTCCGTGGTCGCGATGCTGGCATGACCGAGGAGTTCCTGGATCACGCGAAGATCGGCGCCGCCGGAGAGCAGGTGCGTGGCGAAGGAGTGGCGGAGGAGATGGGGGTAGACGCGGGCGTCGAGTCCGGCGGCCTGGGCGGCTTTTTTCACGATGCCCCAGAGGTGGGAGGTGGTGAGGCGGCGGCCGTGGTTACCGAGAAAAACTTCACCGCCCGATTTGGACCGGACGAGTTTGGGCCGGCCGGTGTCGAGATAGCGACGCAACGCCTCCTCGGCCGCCTTGCCCAGCAGGACCAGGCGCTCCTTGTTGCCCTTGCCGATGACCCGGGCGGAACCGGCCTCGAGATCCAGCTGCTCGATCCGGAGGGAAAGGATTTCGGCGGCGCGGAGGCCGGCGGCGTAGAGGAGCTCGAGCATGGCGCGGTCGCGCAGGCCGAGCGGCGTTTTCACCGTGGGTGTCTCGAGGATTTTGCTGACTTGGTCGGGCGTGAGGGAAGGCGGGAGTTTACGGGCCTGCTTGGGGGAGCGGAGGCCCACGGTGAGGTTGGTGGCGACGCGGCCGGTGCGGTGAAGATGGGTGAAGAAGGTGCGGAGAATGGAGGTTTCGAGGCGAAGCGTGGTGGGGCCCACCCGGCCGGAGAAGCGGCGGTAGGAAAGAAATTCGCGGAGATCGTCGGATTTGAGCGAGCGCCAGTCCTTACCGGGAAATTTTCGTTCCACCCACCCGGTCAGCCGCTCGAGAAGGCGGCGCTGGATGGATTGGGTGCGCATGGCGTGACCCCGCTCCATGGCGCCGGAGGCGAGGAAATCCTCAACGGGGCGGTGGTCGAGTTGGCTCACGCCATGGGGAGCGAGGGCTCTCCGCCGGTGAGACGGCGGCAGGCCTCGCGGTAGCGGTCGAGCGTGCCCTGGATGACGGAGGCCGGGAGGGGCGGACCGGGCGGTTGGCGGTTCCAGTTCTTCAGGGTGGTGAGATAGTCGCGGACGAACTGCTTGTCGTAGCTGGGCGGATTGCGGCCGGGCTGCCACTGGTCGGCGGGCCAGAAGCGGCTGCTGTCGGGGGTGAGGAGTTCGTCGATCAGGAGGAGGTTTCCTTTCTCGTCCGT
>CAZWQT010000124.1:0-2269 GCA_964635945.1 uncultured Akkermansia sp.
TGCAGGATACGGTGAAGCTGTTTGTGGTGTTGCAGGTGGCGGCGGTGGTGGGGGCCTTGGTGACGGGTCCTTGGCAGGACCGAAAGGGAGCAGGACCGGTTCTGTTGTCGGCACTTGGACTGTGGGTCTTGGTCAGCTTGGGGGCGTGGCTGAGTCGGTCAGTCGGATCTTTTTACGGAGTGGCGGCGTTGGCGGGATTGGGGATGGGATGGTTGCAGTCGGCCGGCCGGGCGGCGGTGGCAGAGATCACGCCACAGGGTCAGCAGGGTGAGGTGTTCGGGTTGTGGGGTTTTGCAGGGAAGCTGGCGGGGATTGTGGGGCCGTTGGCCTTCGGGGCTTTGGCGGGAGTGGCGGGACTGAGGGAAGCGGTGCTTATCAACGGGGTATGGTTCTTGTTGGGCGCGTGGATTCTGTTGAGGAAATGAGGATTCAGATCAAGATCGAGTCAGATTGTTGAAGAGACATTCGGAGGTTGTTTGAGGAGGCAAGGGGAAGCGGTGGGCAGGAGGGGCTGGGAAGATAGAAAGGGTTCATGAGCCCGAGGCCCTGGGAGCAGGACAGCAGTACCAAGAAGAAGGAGATGGTCTCCTACAAGATTCTTGGATTGGGACGGGAAATGAAATCGAAGAGGCGGCGGACGGCGGCGGAGGACGCGGGGTTGTACCGTTACATCGGCGAGGGGACGGCGGAACGGCCGTGGCTGAAGGTGACGAGAATGGATTATCTGGTCACCCGGCGGATGGTGATGGTGGAGCTGTTGGGGAAGAAGCCCGCGGGGGATGCAGACCGTTTGCGGATTGAGAGGAAAACCTATGATTTATTGGCGCGGCGGCAGGAGGCGGCGGTGGGGTTGCAGGAGTCGTTTCGCCAAGCCCACGGCCGGGGGATGACGCCGCGGGAGCTGGAGATGTTTAGTCGGGCGGGCGGGGTTGAGGCCAAGGCGCGGGACCCTCAGGCGGCGGCCAGCGGGCAAAGGAAAAGACTTTTGGCGGAGGTCGTGGAAAAAGTGGAGAACCGCGTCCGGGGCGGTCGGATGCGTCTTCAGGAGGCGTGGGCGGCGGTGGCGGGCGAGGAGACGGCGCAAGATTCCATGCTGGACCGGGTCGACGGATTCAAGGGGGTGGCGTTTATCCGGTGCCTGAGTTCCACGCGGCGACACGAGCTGGCCCGCCGGGAGGATTTGAAATGTAAGCTTTCGGAGAAGCTGGGGGTCCAAATTAAGAGGCTGGCCTTTCGGTAGGGCAGCTGTTCGTTGACGGTTACGATTACGTTTACGCGGTTTGTCCGCCGGGCGATTTCGTAAACGTAAATCTAAACGTAACCGAACAACTTAGTATTTTACGCTGCAACCGTACGGGGTGGTTTTCGGCGTGGGGACGGGTTTGCCGGCGAGGGCGGCATCGAGGGCCTGGCGAACGTGGTTCTCGGCCTTGGCGATGTCAGCGGAGTTGGTCGATTTAATGCTGTCGATCGCGCCGGCGTAAATCACTTTACCCTCTTTATCGATGACGAACATATGAGGCGTGGTTTTGGCTTCGTACCTTTGGCCGACCTCGCCGGCCGGGTCTAGGAGGACGGCGGTGGGGGCGGCATTCTTATCCTTGGTGTCGGCCTCGGCCTGCGGTCCGGTTCGGTGGCCCTGTTTGCCGGGGGCGGACGAGATGATGGAGAGCCAGACCACGCCTTTGGCGGTGTACTCTTTCTGGAGCTTCTGCATATCTCCGCCGGAATAGTGTTTTTTGACGAAAGGGCACTCATGATTGAGCCATTCGAGAACGACGAGTTTGCCGCGGAAGTCGGAGAGTTTGTGGGACGTGCCCTTCGAGTCGGTCAGGGTGAATTCGGGGGCGGCCTCGCCGGGCTCGATGGCAGCGGAGGCGGGCAGGCTGAGTCCAAGGGCGAGGAGAGGAAGAAGAAGCAGGTTTTTCATGACTCCAAGATTCCATATCGCGTCGGATGGTCAAGCGGCAGTGGATCAAGAAAAAGTGGGTGGAAGGAGGAAGGCGGGAGGTGGAAGTTTTTCCGTGAACGTGAACGTGAATGAAGCAGAGATTTTAAGACTTATAGCCTAAGTGCGGGCCGTTAGGGACAACGGCCCCTACCGAAACTCAAGGTTTCAAGGTTCAACGAGGCCGGCCACGGAGAGCCCGCCCTACCGGTGTTCAACGGAGGATGGTCAGCAAGATGCCAAGGCGGCTTGGATCTTGGAGAAGTCGGGGAGCTCGAGCGGGGTGGGAGTCTGCTCGGAGTGTTTGATGACGCCGCTCTT
>CAZWQT010000125.1:0-2230 GCA_964635945.1 uncultured Akkermansia sp.
CCAGCACATGTTTCCCGGGGTGCCAGGTCTCCTTCTCCCACTGCCTCTCCAACCCAATCAACGCCCCCAGACACAGGCTAACGAGTAGGGCCTTTAGGAGTTCGTTTGTAAGCACAAAACGACCTTATGTCCGAACCACCTAAATATCCAAACCTTGGTAAGCCAACCCCAAAACAAAGCGTTCTTATTTCTAGCTTACTTAATCTTAATCCTAATCCTCATCTAGACCCTCCCGCCTGCCCCCTGCCTCCTTCCACCAAGAAGCAGCTATCTCTTCGCCGCGTAGATCGATTTTGTTTTGGAAGATTTAGCCAGCGCCTTGGCTGTCCGCCCTTGGCTTCTCACTTTGGAGTTCTTGGTCTTTCCGCCTGTGGTTCTTCCCCGGTCTTCCCGGCTTTCCCTGATCCTTTTTCTCCGATGATCTCGATTGGCCATAGTCCTAATCATGCGGGAGGCAACCTGCCCCTGCCAGAGACGATTTTTTTATTTTCGGCCCCGATTAGACACCCTCCTATTTAGGATATAGTCTGATTTATGTCCAAAGGCAGGCATCGTCCAAGATTCTTCATCACCACCTTGGATGAGATGCTTAGCCAGGCCCTCTTCGAATACCTGAGAGCTAAACACGGCATCAAAACACTCCTTTTGGCCGCGACCACCCCGGGCCCGCGGGATCAGGATACCGTCTTTCACTACGGTGGGCGTCCGTGGAAACGTGGTCTACCGGGAAATTACCGTCTGGTCATTTACCAGTCCCGCTGGAGCGCCGTCGACAAGCTGATCTGGAAATCCCGCGGGGCCGACGAGTTCCTTTCGCTGGATGGTTCCAGCCAGGATTTTGACCAAAACCTAAAAAAACTTCTTAAAACTTAGATTCATTTACCTATCCTACTCTGGATAGGGGATTTTTTGGTGTTACCTCGTCTTTTTACCATTCGTAAAATACTCTCGGGCAAAGTTTTTCCATGCCCGACACCTCTCCATCCTTGAGCCCCCGCAACGACCAGCGGGAATATCCCGGTGAAGGTGGCGGTAACGGCCGGAAATCCCCCTGGGTCTACCTCTCCCCGGCCCGGGTCATCCCCACCGAGCTCATCCGCTCGTATCTCGAGACCCAGCGCCTCGCGCCGACCAAGATTCTCGATGGAAAAAACGGGCATCCCCAGCCCAACGACGTCGTCCTTCATAACGGCAACCATAAGCTTCATCCCCTCAAGCCGGAACGGCGACCGGCCTATCGCCTCGTCGTCTACTTGGAAGGCTGGCACCTCCTCGACATGGCCTTTTGGCGCCGCTGGGGAGCCTGCGGTTGGCTCGATCTGCAGGACGACCCGGATGAGTTCAAGGCCCTCATCCGAGAGGCCCTCAATGGCCACACCCCCCTGGCCACCTCCAGCGTGAAGCCCCACCTTCCCCACCTCGAAAAGTTTGTCGACCGGCAGCTGGGAAAGAAGCTAACCGGCCGGGAACTGGAGGTCGCTTCCCGCCTCCTCAAAGGATTTTCGGATCGCGAGATCGGCAAGCAGCTGGGCATCACTGCCGGCACCACCCACAACCACCGCAAGGCCATCTACCGCAAGCTGGGCGTCCGCTCAATTCCCCAGATGATCCTGCGGATGCGCACCTACGACTTCTGATCCGACAACCCCGGATCTTCTCCCCTATTTCGTAAACCGGAGTCAGCCCTCGGTTGGGCGGAAGACCGAGCGCGCACGAAGCTTTTCCACCGTACCTTCATCGCTGGACCTGGGCAGGCTGAGATGGGCCAACCTGCCCCGGGGATTGATCGCCATGGCGGCCTTGGGAGCCCGTGGCTTACCCAACTCAAACCCCTGCGCGTAGCCGATCCCCAGGCTACGGATCAGGGTAAGTTCTGAACGCTGCGCCACTCCCTCGGCAATCACCTGAATTTTCAAATCCTTAAATAGTCTAAGCATTTTCTCGAGAATCCAGCGGGCCCGCGGGTCGCGTTTGCAATTACGCCAGATCGACGGATCCAGCTTCACTTGCCCAATCGGCAGCTCGATCACCTCGACCATGCTGGCGGAGCCACGGCCGTAATCATCCAGGGCAAAGCAAAATCCGCTTCGATGCAGCTTGGCAGCCAAAAACTTCCCTGCCCTCAGTTCGGACAGACCCGCCTCTTCGGAAACCTCAAGGATCAGGCGACTGGGCTGGATCTTGGCCCGCCGGATGGAGGAGACCAGGTCGTGGGCCAGGTCCGCGTCGC
>CAZWQT010000126.1:0-2221 GCA_964635945.1 uncultured Akkermansia sp.
TACTCCCTGACCGGGGCGGATGCGGACAATTACGAGCTGGTCTCCCAGCCTGTGCTGACGGCGAGCATCAACGCGAGCTCCTTGGCGAGCGGTTCCATCAACTTCACGGCACCGGGTAGCCTGGTGTACGACGGTGATCCGAAATCCTTCACGGCCAGTGCCGCCGGAGTCAGCGGCTTTACCCTTTCCTACGAGGGTCGCAACGGCACGGTGTACGGCCCGACGGCGGATGCGCCCAGCGACGCGGGGGATTACACGGTCACGGCGACGAGCAGCGACGCCAACAACCCCGGCAGCGGCAGCCAGAACTTCACGATTCAGAAAGCCACCCAGACGATTACCTTCGGATCCTTGCCGATTCTCTCCGCCGGGGCGCCCGGGCTGGTGCTGGGAGCGACGGCGAGCAGCGGCCTGGAGGTTTCCTACGCCAGTTCCCATCCTTCCGTGGCGGTGGTGGCCAACGGGGCAGCCACGATCGTGGGGACCGGCACCACGACGATCACAGCCAGCCAGCCGGGGAACGAGAATTACGAAGCCGCCACGCCGGTGGCCCAGACGCTGAACGTGCAGACCGTTTGGGATGCGTGGGCCGCCGGTCACAGCCTGACGGGCGGCAACCGGACCCACACGGCTGATCCGGATGCAGACGGCTTCAGCAACGCCCATGAGTTTGCCTTTGGCACCAACCCCAACGTGCCAAACTTCCGGCTGTTCGACATGACGGAGTCGGGCGGCGAGCTGGTGGTGACCTTCCTGTGGCGCATCGCGGTGGCGGATGCGGGCTACGATATCCGCTCCTCGACCGACCTGACCGCGCCGTTTGCCAACGGCACGGGGATGACGGTGTACGGGGTGTCCGACCAGAGCGGCCTGCCTTCTTTTGACTACGAGAGAGTGTCGGTCCGTCTTCCTATCACCGGTCAACGCGGCTTCATCCGGATGGAAGCCAACGTCCTCACCCAACCCAGCCCGTAAGAGATCCTTTTTTCAAGTCCCGGGGCGAGGGCCACGGGGTTTTTGTTTTAAATTGAAAATTAAGGTAGGGCGGCTTCTCCGTACGCCTCCTCGCGGAAACTTTGAACCTACGATCTTGTGCGAGGCGGGGTCATCGACCCCGCCCTACCATGGTTTCATCTTGAAAACTTGGTAAGGGCCATTAGGAACAACCCGCCCTACCTAAGCGATCAGTTTTGAGGTAGACTCATCCCATGCCTGCTAAAGCCACCTTGCCAGCCGGACCGGACGCTTCGGGACACTTTGGTGTCTACGGGGGGAGGTACGTCCCCGAGACCCTGGTGGCGCCTTTGGAGGAGCTGGCCCAGGAATTTGAAAAAGCCCGCAAGGATCCCGCCTTCCAGCATGAGTTGCAGGAGATGCGGCGAGACTTCACCGGCCGGCCCACGCCCCTTTACTTCGCCGCTCGGCTCACCCAACAGCTGGGTGGAGCCAAAATCTACTTAAAGCGGGAAGACCTACTCCACACCGGGGCCCACAAAATCAACAACGCTTTGGGACAAGTCATTCTGGCCCGACGAATGGGCAAGAAGCGGATCATCGCCGAGACCGGAGCCGGCCAGCACGGCGTGGCCACGGCCACGATGGCGGCCCGTTACGGGATGGAGTGCATCATTTACATGGGGGAAGAGGACATGCGGCGCCAAGCGCTCAACGTCACCCGGATGCGACTGCTAGGAGCCAAAGTGGTGGCGGTGACGGCAGGGCAGAAAACCCTGAAGGAGGCGGTCAATGAGGCCATGCGTGACTGGGTGACCAACGTCCGCACCACCCACTATGTCCTGGGCACGGCCTATGGAGCCCACCCTTACCCCTACATGGTGCGGGAATTTCACCGCGTGATCGGCGAAGAGGCGCGGTCCCAGTTGATGCAGCGGGAGGAGCGTTTGCCGGATGTGGTCTGCGCCTGCGTGGGCGGTGGAAGTAATGCCATCGGAATCTTTTACGCCTTTCTGCAGGACGCGGACGTCCGGCTGGTGGGCGTGGAAGCAGGCGGGGAGGGGATCAAGCCTGGTCGTCATGCGGCCAGGTTCCAAGGCGGGAAGCTGGGGGTGTTGCAGGGATCGAAGTCATTCCTCCTTCAGAACGCTGACGGTCAGATTGAGCTGACCCATTCCGTCTCCGCGGGTTTGGACTACGCAGCCGTGGGGCCGGAGCACTGTCAGCTCCGGGATATTGGCCGGGCGGAGTACACCTATGCGACCGA
>CAZWQT010000127.1:0-2218 GCA_964635945.1 uncultured Akkermansia sp.
CTGGTCACCGACAAGACCTTTGCCGAGCGGCCCAACTTCGAGGGGGCCAAGTTCGTGATGTCGCCGCCCCTGCGGGATAAAAAGAACCAGCCGGTCTTGTGGAACGGGCTCCAGCAGGGCTTCATCGACACCTTGGCGACCGACCACGCCCCGTTTGATTTCAAGGGGCAGAAGGAGATGGGGCGGTCGGACTTCACCAAGATCCCCAACGGGATTCCCTCGTTGGAGGACCGGGTGACGCTGCTTTACACCCACGGGGTGAAAACGGGGAAATTGGATCTGTGCCGGTTTGTGGAGGTGGCCAGCACGGCGGCGGCCAGGCTTTTTGGTTTGGCGCGTAAGGGGACGGTCTCGGTGGGTGCGGATGCGGATCTGGTGGTGTGGCATCCGGACGCGCCGGGGACCATCTCAGCCAAGACCCATCACATGAACATTGATTACAGTCCGTTTGAGGGCTGGAAGACCGTGGGCAAGCCGGAGGTGGTGACAGTTCGAGGCGGGGTCGCGTTCCAGGACGGCAAGTTCACCGGCAAGATCGGGAGAGGGAAGTTTCTCGCACGGGAAGCAACCCACGGGGGATGACGCCGGGACAGAAGTTTCGCGAGGCGGTCCGGCGGGAGCGTCCGTTGCAGGTGGCCGGGGTCATCCACGCCCTCGCGGCCAAACTTGCCCAAGAGGCGGGCTTTCGCGCGCTCTACGTTTCCGGGGCGGGGGTAGCCAACGCCTCCTTTGGAAAACCGGATCTGGGGCTGACCAGCCTGGAGCAGGTGGCGGAGGAGTTGGGCCGGATCAGTAGCGCTACCGATCTGCCCGTGTTGGTGGATATCGATACCGGCTGGGGCCGGAATCTCTTTTCCGGGCGGACCATGAAGCTGCTCCATAAGGCTGGCGCAGCGGCGGTACAGCTCGAGGATCAGGTGGAGCAGAAGCGTTGCGGCCACCGTCCGGGTAAACGGCTGGTTCCGGTGGCGGAGATGGTGAAACGGATTCGCGCGGCGGTGAAAACAAGGCCGAAACGGGATCTGGTGGTGATGGCGAGAACCGATGCCGCCGGGGTGGAGGGGCTGGATGCGGCCATTCACCGGGCCCAGCAATACGTGCACGCGGGGGCTGACATGATTTTTGCGGAGGCGTTGGGCTCCTTGCCCGCTTACGAGAAGTTTTGCCGGGCCGTGCAGGTTCCGGTGTTGGCGAACATGACGGAATTTGGAAAAACGCCGATGTTTTCGGCCAAGCAGTTCCGGTCGGCCGGAGTCCGGCTGGTGCTCTATCCGCTTTCCGCCTTCCGGGCCATGAATGCCGCCGCCCGGGAGGTGTACCGGACCATCCGAAGCCAAGGCACCCAGAAGTCCCTGCTGAAAAAGATGCAGACCCGGAAAGAGCTGTACCGCCTACTGGACTATCAGAAGGCGGAAAGGAAAATGGACCGGAGACTTCGGTCGAAACGCTAAAAAGGAAAAGGAAATGAGCGAATTCTCAAAAGGATTGGCCGGGATCGTGGCGGGGCAGACCGGTGTGGCGATCATCGACGAGAGTGAAAGCGGGGGAGGGTTGCAGTATCGGGGCTACCGGTTGGGAGAACTTGCGGAGAAGTCGACCTTTGAGGAGGTGGCCTACCTGCTGATCCATGGCACCTTGCCTAACGCCGCTCAGCTGAAGGAGTACAAGCGCAAGCTGGTCTCGCTGCGAAAACTGCCGGCGGATCTTGTCGCGGTGCTGGAAAAGATTCCGGCCGATGCCCATCCGATGGATGTCCTGCGGACGGGTTGCTCGATGTTGGGATGTCTGGAACCGGAGGGTAAGAATCGGGACGGCAAAGCGGTGGCGGACCGTCTGACCGCCTGCTTTGGGCCGATGCTGTTGGCCTGTTATCTCCACGCCCATGGGAAAAAGAAGCTGCCGAACGCCGATCAGGAGGACACCGTGGCCGGAGCGTTCCTGTATCAGCTTCACGGCAAGGCGCCGACCGATCTTCAGCGTCGGGCGATGGATGTGTCACTGATTCTGTACGCGGAGCACGAGTTCAACGCCTCCACCTTTACGGCCCGGACGGTTACCTCCACTTTGGCGGACTTTTACTCGGCCGTGACGGGGGGAATCGGGGCTTTGCGCGGCCCGCTCCACGGGGGTGCCAATGAGGCGGCGATGGAGTTGATCGAGCGTTTTCCAAATCCTGAGGAGGCGGAGAAGGGACTTCTCCAGATGCTGGCCAAGAAGG
>CAZWQT010000128.1:0-2203 GCA_964635945.1 uncultured Akkermansia sp.
TCGGAGATAAAGACATCGATCTGCTTCTTCGCCGAAGGATCCTCCGCCCGGGCACGGCGGGCGGCGGCTAAAACGGTCCGGACGGAAATTGTCCCAAAACGGAGATGGGGGGAAAGCCGCGAAGTGGCATCGGCGTGGGGAAAGTTCCGCACGGAGTCATACTTCCGGAGGTGTTGGGAGACAAAGTCGCGCAACACCCTTTGGGCGGCTTTTTCCCCGGCCTCCGGCAGGGAAATGTCGCAGGGGTCCAGTCCCAGTTGACGGAGATCGGGTAGAGGGATGCCCTTGGCTTTGACCACCCCAACAAGTTTCGCCGGTCGCGGCAGGGGATCGTGGGGAGGGATGGCCAAGGCGGCCCGAGAAAAGGGAGTAAAAACCGTGTACGGTCCCCCCGCGGCGCGCTGAACCGTGCCCGGCGGGTGAATCATCAGATCATCGCAGGCTTCGACCTCCAGGCCCTCCTCCTTTGCCATTTTGAGAACCTTTTCATCCCTTTTGCGTGAATACGGCTCCACGTCCTTGTTGAAGAAGATCTTTTTTGCTCCGACCTCCTGGGCCAAAGAGCGCAACTCCTGGTTTGGTTGGCCGTTTCGGAACAACAGTTTAGCCCCCAGATGATCAAGATTCGCCTCAAGGCTTCGAAGGCACTCCAAAAGGAAGGCCGTGCGGCGTGAGCCCGTGTCTTTGGCTCCCAAAATTGCCGGATCAAAAACAAAAACCGGCACGATCGGAGCTCCGGCGGAGACCGCCCGATGCAATGCGGTGTGGTCGGAAACGCGCAAATCCCGGCGGAACCAAACGATCGCGGGAGCGACGGCCATAATTTGGGTCTAGCGCGGCGGAGGTCGCGAGCACGCGCAAAGATTTTGTTTCCTCCTTTTCAGAGGGAAAAACGGGTTTTTTATGCCGAAAAATTTTGTCAAGCGTTGTCCCGAAAAAAATTTTTAAGAAAAAAACAAATTCCTCTTGCAGGATTTTTTGTAAACGAGAATGATCACCCTCCCCCTCGAAAAAATAAATGGAGACGTTAAACAAATGAACAATCCCCCCGAAGTCTGGGTCAAGGTATGCCGCGAGCTTGAAAAGGTCATATCCCCCGACGCCCTGAACCGCTGGTTTTCCTCAATCCTCCCCCTCAGCTACGACTCCGGGCGCCTTGTCCTCGGGGTGGAAAACGCCATTTACCAGTACTGGATCGAAGAAAACTACCTGAACCAGCTCCGGGAGTGTGCCACTTTGGCCATGGGCCGTGAGGTTAAGATCAGCTTTGAAATCGTGGGCTCCAAGGATCGTCCGGTCCCCACGGCCGAAGACCAGCTTCTGCAGGCGGAGGGCAAAGAGAAGTCAAAGCCCTTTTCCGGGGAACTTGTCAGCCGCTATACCTTTGACTCCTTTGTGGCGGGGGTGAACAGCCAGTTCGCCCATGCCGCCTCCCAGGCGGTGGCCGACGCCCCGGCCCGGACCTACAACCCTCTCTTCATCCATGGCTCGGTGGGCTTGGGCAAGACCCACCTGCTCCACGCCATCGGGCACCGGATCATGCAGAAGAAGAAGGGCGCCAAGATCGTCTATGTGACCTCTGAGCAGTTCACCAACGAGTTCATCTCCGCGATCCAACACGGGGAGCTGGTGAAGTTCCGCCGCCGCTTCCGGCAGGCGGACTGCCTCCTCATCGACGACGTTCAGTTCTTTTCCGGAAAAGACCGCTCCCAGGAGGAGTTCTTCCACACCTTCAACGCGCTGTTCGACGGCAACCGCCAGATCGTTCTTTCCAGTGACAGCCCTCCCGGCGAGGTGACGAATCTGCAGAAGCGCCTGGTCTCCCGATTCGAGTGGGGTCTGAGCGCCGAGCTCCAGTCTCCCGACATGGAGACCCGCATGGCCATCCTGCGCAAGAAAACCTCCGGGATGCAGGTGCGTCTGGGAGAGTCCGTCCTCCATTTTATTGCCGAGCGGGTGAAGACCAACGTCCGCCGCCTCGAAGGCGCACTCAATCGCGTGGCCGCCTGGGCCGCCTTGCACGACCGGCACATCACCCCGGCACAGGTTGAGGAGCTCCTCAAGGACTTCATTCAGCAGGAGACCAAGCCGATCGTCACCATTGAGCTAATCCAGCGTCGCGTGGCCGAAGGCTTCGACCTGCGCGTGGCCGACATGACCAGCAAGCGCCGCCCGGCCCACATCGCCCTGCCGCGCATGGTGG
>CAZWQT010000129.1:0-2196 GCA_964635945.1 uncultured Akkermansia sp.
CCCATCCTACTTGCGGTTCGGGACGCTGGTTACACGGAACCGACCCCCATTCAATCCGCCGCCATTCCGGTGGTTTTGCATCGCCAGGATCTCATGGGAATTGCCCAGACGGGCACCGGGAAAACTGCTGCTTTTGTCCTGCCCCTCCTCTCGCTGATCGCAGCCCATCCCCCTCAGCACCGGGGTGTTCGGGCCCTGATTATGGTCCCCACCCGGGAGCTCGTGGTCCAGGTGGAGGAAAATATCCGGATTTACGCACGGCACATGCCTTTACGAGTCGCCACAATTTTCGGGGGTGTCAGCGAACGACCGCAAATTCGTGCCCTGCAGCAGGGAGCGGATCTTGTGGTGGCCACCCCGGGAAGGCTTCTGGACGTTATCCGTGGCCGGGAAGTCAGCCTTCGCCATTTGGAGTTTCTGGTTTTGGATGAGGCCGATCGGATGCTGGATATGGGCTTTATTCACCCCATCCGGCAAATCGTCCGGCTTCTACCCCGGGAACGGCTTACTCTTCTCTTTTCCGCCACGCTCTCCCGGGAAATTGAGCAGTTGAGCCGGGAATTCATGCATCACCCAAAAATGGTGGAGATTGGACGTCGCTCCAACCCGGCCGATACCGTCACCCAAGCCCTCTACGAAGTCTCCCATCACGCGAAAATGCCCCTGCTCAGCCACCTCCTAAAAAGCGAGGAGCTCCGGACGGTCCTGGTTTTTTCCCGCACCAAGCACGGGGCCGACCGGATCGCCCGGCGCCTGGAAAAGGAGCGGATCCCCGTTGCCACCCTCCACGCCAACCGCTCCCAGAACCAGCGGCTTCGGGCGCTGCAGGACTTTAAGTCCGGGCGGGTCCGGGTTTTGGTGGCCACCGATATCGCCGCCCGGGGAATCGACGTGGAGGGTATTTCCCACGTCATCAACTACGACTTCCCCCGGCATCCTGAGGATTACGTCCACCGGATCGGTCGGACGGGACGGGCCCAGGCCGTGGGCGAAGCCGTCAGCTTTCTGGCTCCAGACGACCACGCCCATCTGCGAACCTTGGAACGATTCCTGCGTCGCGGAATCCTTCGACGCAAGGTCGAGGGTTTCACCGAACCCGCCAATACTGCGGCCCCCCGGGATTCATCGGCGCCCCCGCAAGCTCCTTTCCGTCCGCGACGCGATACTATGCCATGGCGGCTGCGCAACCGCTGGCAGGGTAAAAATCGGAAGTCTCGCCATCCCTAAGCACCACCCCCGCACTTCAGGGGTTTATCCCACTTTCCTAGGAATGTGGGACATTTCGATATTCTGCAGAATGTCGAATTGACGCGGGCCGTTTATTATTCATTTGTATAACAGTGCTCGACACCCCTGCCCACCCCCTCCTCCCCGTCTTGGAGGAGATTCCCCATCATCCGGGCCGGACCTTTTTGCATCGGGTGGATTCAGAACAGTGGAAGGAATTGGGCCTTAAAAAACACGATCGGCTTCTCCTCGAGTTCCGCCCCCTCAAGGAGGGTGACCTCGCTCTGATCCTGCACCACGGTCAGGCCGTCCTCACCCGCTACCGCTATTTACCCCAACCCGCCTTCCTGCCCCCTTCGCCCGCGAAACCTATTCCACAGGTTGACGCCGTTCTGCAAGGGGTGGTCACCTGTCTCGTTCGGACGATGTGAACTCCCCCGCCCGATCGATCCTGCATCTCGATGCCGATGCCTTCTACGCCTCGGTGGAGCAAGCTGCCGACTCCCGTCTCCGAGGCAAAGCTATGGCCGTCGGCGGGGCCTCCCGGGGCGTCATCGCGTCGGCCAGCTATGAGGCCCGCGCCCGCGGGGTCCGCACCGCCATGCCCACCTCCCGCGCTCGCCGACTCTGCCCGGAACTGATCCTTGTCCCCGGCGACTTCGCTAAATATGAGCGTTTCTCCCAGCTGATGTTTTCCTACGCCTACGACCTGACGCCGGATGTTGAAATCTGCTCGATTGATGAGGGATACTTTGACCTCTCAGGACAGGCCAAGGGCCATCCTCGCGACTCCGCCGCCAAACTCTCGGAAGCCATCCGCCAGTCCCTTAAAATCACCATCTCCCAAGGATTAGCCGCCACCAAGTTTGCCTCCCAAGTCGCTTCCAAACTTAAAAAGCCCAACGCCTACCTGGAGGTAGCGCCAGGAAATGAGCGCGAGTTTCTTGCCCCCCTGCCTTCCCGCTGGCT
>CAZWQT010000130.1:0-2190 GCA_964635945.1 uncultured Akkermansia sp.
GGCCGAGGCGGCCTCGTCGTACCAGCCGTAGATGTGGGGCGAGATCTTGTCGTGGATGCGCTGGCGGAGCTTTTCGAATTCCCAGGGGACGGGGGGAAAGGCGTTTTCACGGTTGGAGAGGGTGCCGGGAATGTCCCGGAATCCCAGCAGGCCACGCAGGGAGGTTTCGGCGAAGCGGCGGGAGTAGGAGTCGGTCTGGTTGAGCTGCCGACGGATCTCGTTGGGAGAGATATTGACCGGAAATTTTTTCATGCGGATGAAGGAGAATCGTAGGGTTGCATCGGGCGCTAAGGCAAGGGCGGGAGCGCTCGACACGGAAAACCTGAGCGGGTAGGTCTCTTGTTTATGTTCGGTGCTAATTCCGGCCTGCGAAAAACCGCCTCTGTCGCCATCAGTCTGGCCCTCTTTCTGGTCCTGGGGGGGCCGTGGGCGGTATTGCAGACGGTGGCCTGGACCAACATGGTCATCGACTACTCGCAGCAGGCCTCCGTTTCCGAAGCCTTGGCTAAGACCTTCGATGGCAACCACCCCTGCGGCCTTTGCAAAAAGATCACGAAGGCCAAGGAGAGTGAAAGAACGTCCCCGCTGATGCTTGTGCCGGCCAAAAAAGAGGGGCCGTTCCTGGCGGTCACCACCATCCGCCTTTCCATTCCGGATTCACGGCCACTCGATTTTATTCGTGCCTCCTGCTTCTTGCTGGAAGACATTTCGTTCCGACCGGACGTGCCGGTCCCCAAAGCCTAAAACCTCCCCCTGATTGACGGTCCGTTGCCGATCCACGGCAGCGAGGCCCTCTTACCCCTGAGCGACCCGCTCAGGTTTTTCTGGTCTTCAAGCCCGGAGGTTTCATGAAAGATGCACGCGGATTCACGTTGGTGGAGTTATTGGTGACGATAGCGATGCTGGGGTTGTTGGCGTCGCTGGCCTGGCCAGCCCTGCGCGCCGGTCATGGCGAGGCGGAAAGAATGAAATGTGCCAGTAACCTGGCCCAGTTGGGCAAGGGGATGCTGCTGTTTGCGGCGGACAACGGGATGATGCTGCCGCAGACCATGCACGAAGCCGACTCCTGGACGAACTCGCTCCAGCCTTATGTGGGGAAAAACCTGGTTCTGACCTGCCCTGGGGATGAGGTGAGGGGGCGAACCCGAACCTATGCGATGAATGACTATCTGAGTGCGGCCCCATGCGGCGCCGAGTACCTCTCGGCCCTGCGGTTGACCCGGTTGGTTAACGTGGAGAGACCGAGCCAGACGGTGTTTTTTGCCGAACTGTCCCGGACCCATGGGACGGGCAGCGTGCCGGACCATCTGCATCTGGCCGAGTTCGACGGCGGGGAGATTCCTCCGGAAGTCTTTCAAGCTTATGTCGGGGTGGAGCGCCATGGGGGGAGGGCCAACTACCTGTTCCTCGATGGCCACGTCGAGGCGCTGCCTTGGACCTCGGTAAAAACCATGATCAACCAGCCCGGGGCACGGTTTATCGATCCCAGAAAATAACCAAGAAAGGAAAACCCATGAAAATTCTCACCGCCCATCTTTTTGTGCTTTTCGCCGCCACCTTCGCCCAAGCCCACATCTCCTACGTGGCACGGGATCTCGGGACCTATGATCCGGTGGTTTCCCGGATCGTCACCCTTTCGAGCAACACCGTCAGCAGCGACTTTGGCTGGGCCAGCGGCACGGACATTAACGGAGGCGACAGTCACAAGTTGCGGGCCTTCAAGTTTGCCATGGCCGCGGCGGGGACCGTCACCATCCAGGTTCAGGGCCTAGCCTTTGACCGGAGCGGGATTCCGATTGCCGCCCTGGCAGCGCCGGCTTTTTCCGTTTACCGGGGTCTGGCACACGAGAGTCCTGCCTTGGCGGACCATGACACCAGCGTGATCAGTGCCCTTTGGAACGACACCACCTACGGTGTCGGGAACTGGCAGGGTAGTTTCCGGAGTTTGGGGGATTGGAAGATTGGCAACGACGATGGCACGTCCTTCGCCGACCTCTCCTCCTTCACCTACGTGGGGAACGCGGCGGATGGGACGAATGCCGTGTATGGAGGTGCGGCCGGTATTTTCGGGGACGGGAATGCCGACGGCATGGTGGTGCACAGCCTGAATCTGGATCCCGGCGCCTACTCGATCTTTGTCGGTGGGGCCCGGTACCACGACCTCCTGAACAGTGGCGGGGACACTTCCTC
>CAZWQT010000131.1:0-2171 GCA_964635945.1 uncultured Akkermansia sp.
AGGCGGAGGAGCTGATGGCGCTGATCCAGCGGTCGACCGCGCAGTTGCAGTTGAAGAGGAAGCGGAGGCCGACCGCCTAATCTTTTAAATTCGGTTGGTCGATCGGCCGGCTTGGCTTCGACTTTCCCCCACCCTCCGGCATTCCGGTCGCACGGCCTTGGATTTCGATCAATGGGCTCCCTGGGGAGGTTTTGGGTTTGGTAGGGTAAAATACTAAATATCCTAAATAGGATAGATTAGGCCTCCGAAGTGGAGTAGCTTGCGGAATGTACGGAATGGTCAATCAAGCGGTGAAGGGATTCGTGGAGGAGAATCATGGGCTGGAAATGTGGCGAAAGATCCACACCAAAGCGGGCGCCCCCGAGAGCTTTGCGGCCATGAGCCCGTACGAAGACGCCATTACCTACAACCTGGTGGGGGCAGCCTCGGAGTTGCTTCAGATTCCCGCGGAAAAAATCCTGAAGGGGTTTGGCGAGTACTGGGTCGATAAGGTGGCCACGGCCCATTACGAATCGATCATGACCCGCTCCGGCCAGAACTTTGTCGATTTCGTGAAGAACCTGGATCACATGCACCAGCGAATCCGGGTCACCTTTCCCAACTACAATCCGCCCTCTTTTCGGGTGAAGGTGCTCGCCCCGGGCCAACTCCAGGTCGACTACTATTCCGATCGGGCCGGCCTCCTTCCTTTTGTTGAGGGCCTTTTCATCGCCCTGGGGCGCTATTTTCGTGAGGGGGTCGACCTTACCTATGTGGACACGGAAAAGCTGGGTTTACCCTGCAAGCGAATGCTGATTGCGCACGCCCCGCTGACTTGAGCCCGCAGTTAATCTCCCTCGCCGCCAAGGTTTTTGAGCGGGTCGCCCCGTTCTACGTCCTTTGGGATTTGGAAGACAAGGTGGAGCTGATCTCCGAGCCACTACGCGAATACTGGAAAATTCCGCCGGATGTGAAAACGGGGAAAATTTTCCTGACCCGTCCTTTTCGGGGGGAGCTTCGACTGGAACAGTTCCCGGAATTGACGGAGATCATTCTCACGGCCTACTGGGAGGGGCGGGAGCAGGATCCGTTACGGGGCGAAATGATTCCCGTGGGGGAGGATGATCGGTGGATCTTTGTGGGGTTTCCTCCGGTTTCTTCCTTCGCGGAGCTGCAGGCGCGGGGATTTACCCTGAGCGATCTGCCGCTCAATTCCGGGGTGGGGGACTCCATCATCGCGATTGAGTCCGCCCAGGTTTCGCTGCACCAGGCCGAGAAGGCCCTGGCGGAGTTGGAAAAGTCCCACAATTTCCTGAGTGATTTGAATCAGGTTTTTGGACGGTTTGTCCCGGGAGCCTTTCTGGAATCCCTTGGAAGAAAGAATCCGGCGGAAGCCCAGCTCGGGGACCATGCCAGTTCCCAGGTCAGCATCATGTTTGCCGACCTGCGCGGATTTACGGCCTTGAGCGAAACGATGACCTCGCAGCAGATTTTTGCCTTCATCAACCGGTTTCTGGCCTTTGTGGCCCCCAACATCCGCAACAACGGAGGTTTCGTGGTGCATTACATCGGGGACGGGCTTTTGGCCCTCTTCCCCGGGGAACCGGACCGCGCGGTGCGCGGGGCGGTGGAAATGCAACGCAGTTTGGCCGACGCGATGGCGGTCGGGGGGTTGGGGGAATTCTTGGGAAAAGGCCGTCCGGCCAGGCTGGGGATTGGTCTTAGTTACGGTCCTGTCGAGATGGGGATCATCGGGGAGAGTGGCCGATGGGATCCGGCGGTGATTTCCGATTCGGTGAACGTTGCGGCCCGGTTGCAGGATCAGGCCAAGCTTTTGGGAGCGCAGATCCTGTTGACCTCCGAGCTGGTTGCAGGGCTGCGCAATCCGGAATCGTTCCACACCCGTCGCGTGGGCCAAATTCATCTCCGGGGAAGGAATGAAAGTGTGGAGGTTTTTGAGGTGCTGGATGGACTGCCTCTGGCGGAGAGAACCCTGCGCATTCTGAACCGCAGGATGCTGGAGGGAGCCATTCAGGATCTGGAGCAGGGGCGCAGCGCCAAGGGCAAGGAAGTCCTGGGGAAATATCTGCAGATCTGTCCCAACGATCCGGCAGCCCTTTATTATTTGGGGCAGTAGCTGGGGTTGTCCTCACGAAGGAGGTGCGACCGCCCCTTGCAATTCGAAACGCGGC
>CAZWQT010000132.1:0-2124 GCA_964635945.1 uncultured Akkermansia sp.
AACCCCTACCCCTTCCAGACAAACTCGACGGATTTGTCGATGCGGGGATCGAGACTGTGATGAACGGGACAACCTAGGGCGGCGGATTCAAGAAGCTTCCGTTGGGGATGATCCTTAGGCAGCGGAACCGACACTTTTGACTTCAGCCCCACAATCCTCCGCGGTGAGTCGGCACTCATCTCCTTCACCGTCTCCACCGCCGTGCCCTCAAGTTTGATCCCATGGCGCTTAGCCATAATCCCCATGATCGTGGCCATGCAAGCCGCCAAAGCAGTGGCCACAAGATCGGTGGGTGAAAAACTCTCGCCCTTCCCTTCGTTGTCGACCGGGGCATCGGTGGCCAGCTTCGTGCCAGACGGGCCGTGGACAGCCTCGCAATGAAGCTGACCCTCGTACCGGACGGAAATTTTAACCGACAAGGGAGTCTTAGACCTGCCCGGCACCGGGGGAACGAGCCCAGCCGGCGGCGGTGCCAAGAAGGAACATGATTCCGGAGCCGGCCGCGGCCCCAAGGAGGACCTTAAGGAGTTCCAAGGTCATGGTGCGGCGCTGCGCCTTGAAGGCCTGATCAGTACCCGCCTTGAGGCGAGCCTTTTGGACATCGGTCTGTTCCGTGAGCTTGGAAACAAACTCCGTATCTCGAAGCGTGGTGCGGTTTTGTTGGTTGAAATTTTGGACCACGCTGGCGAGGTCAGTGGAGTTGAGGGCCTTGACCCGATCCACCGTGGTCTCCAGCTGACGGAGCTGAGCCTGGCTCTGCATCGCGATCTGCTGTTCCGCAACGACGATCAGCCGGTTGCCGGTAACCAACGCGGCAGCAATCACCAGCAGGAACCCGCCGGCATAGATGAACGGAATAAAAGAGAGCAGGCGTAGAACTGTCCTTTCCAAAGGCAGGGAGACGGGGCGAGGAACGGCAAAGATAATGCCGAGCGCGAGCAGCGGAACCGGAATCCGGTCCACCAAGCCAGAAGAGAAACGGAAGGCCTGAAGGGCCCCGCCGAAAGGGTTGGCCAACAATTGAAAGAGAAGGTCGATTCCGGAAAAGGCCAGAAGCCCATAACCGACGACACGAATGACTTGCGGGGTAACGGAGGTGGAAGATTTCATGGAACGCAGATTGAGAACCCGAACAGGGAAGTCCAGAGCCTAAACCGTTGCCTTGACGATAAATGGTGAATAGTTCGCAGGCCTGGAGTTACAGGCGTAAAGATCGGGCTGGTCGTTTACGATTACATTTAAGTTTACGAGGGCCTTGAAGGGCCTAGTTGAAAAATTCGGTAGGGACGCGTGACCCACGCGTCCGATTTAGACGTCGTTTTCTCAAAAGCCAATAATCCGTGCGGACGCCTCGGCGAGGCATCCCTACCGGCTAATCCAACCTCCGCCCCAATAAAAAACCCCGCCGTTTTAAGGGCGGGGTTTTTATGGGAAAAGTCCCAATCAGACGTCGTAGTACATAAAGAATTCGTGCGGGTGGGGACGAAGACGCAGGGCGTCGTAATCCTTGATCCGCATTTCCAGCATGGTGTCGATCATGTCCTTGGTGAACACGTCGCCCTTGAGCAGGAACTCGTGGTCCTTCTCGAGGGCCTGGGCGGCGCCGAGGAGCGAGTCCGGGGCGCTGGGCACCTTGGACAACTCCTGGGGCGGCAACTCGTACAGGTTTTTGTCGAGCGGATCGCCAGGGTGGATTTTGTTCTGGATGCCGTCGAGCCCGGCCATCAACTGGGCCGCGCAGGCCAGATACGGGTTCGCCGCCGGGTCGGGCGTGCGGAACTCGATCCGCACCGCCTTCGGGTTGGCCGAGTAGGTCGGGATGCGGATGGCCGCAGAGCGGTTGCGCGCGCTGTAGGCAAAGTTCACCGGCGCCTCAAACCCGGGAACGAGCCGCTTGAAGCTGTTCGTCGTGGGGTTGGTGATCGCAGTGAGCGCCCGGGCGTGCTTGATGATCCCGCCGATATAGTAGAGGGCGAGTTCACTCAGGTTCGCATAACCCTTGCCGGCGAAGAGCGGCTTGCCGTCCTTCCAGATGCTCTGGTGGGTGTGCATGCCGGAGCCGTTGTCCCCGAAGAGGGGCTTGGGCATGAAAGTGGCCGTCTTGCCGTGACGACGCGCCACGTT
>CAZWQT010000133.1:0-2123 GCA_964635945.1 uncultured Akkermansia sp.
GAGCACCTCAAGCTCTACACCGGCTACGTCAACAAGAGCAACGGCATCCTCGCCGAGATCGAAAAGCTCGGCGTGCCCGACCCGGCCAACCCCGCCATCGCCAACCAGATCTACTCGACGGTCCGCGCCCTCAAGGTCGACTTCACTTTCGCCGTGGGCGGCCTCAAGAACCACGAGCTTTACTTCTCCATCCTCGGCGGCGACGGCAAACCCGCCGGCCGCATCGCCCAGCAAATCGACCAGGATTTCGGCTCCTTCGACAACTATAAGAAGGACCTCAAGGCCACTGGCATTGCTGCCCGTGGCTGGGCCTGGACCGGCTTCGACCACGGCACCAAGAAGCTCTTTAACTATATTGGCGACGCCCAGAACACCTACCCCGTCTGGGGCGTGACCCCCATCCTCGGGCTCGACGTCTACGAGCACGCCTACTACGCGGACTTCTACACCAACCGCGGCGCCTATATCGACGAGTTCCTCAACTTCGTGGACTGGAAAGCCGTCGAGGCTCTCCTGCCGAAGGCCTGACCTCCGCTTCCACCCAGCTCACCGCCCGCTGCGCCGGGGCCTGTTATCCGGCCGATCCCGCTGAAGTGCGGGAACATTTTGCCGCCGCCCTGAAAAAGGTCCGGCCTTCCAAGGCGCGAAATGCAGAACTCCGCCGACCGATCGTCCCCCACATCGATTTCCGGGTGAACCTCGGCCTCTACGCCGAAACATACGCCCAGTGGCGAGATGCCAACTGGTTCCCCTCCCGCGTCATCATCCTCGGAGTCGGCCACCGCTGCCGCGACGAGTTCGCCTGCCTGCCCGCCAGCTTCAAAACCCCGCTGGGCGAAGTGGAACCGGATCAACCCTTCCACACTGCCCTCGCCTCCCGCTGCCCTTTTCCCCTGGTCCGCGATGCCAAGGCCTTCCAAGGCGAACACTCCATCGAGTTTGTGGTCATCTGGCTTCAGGTTCTGCGCGATCTCTTCTTTCCCGACCGCCCCTTCACCATCCTCCCCATTCTCTGCGGCGGCCTGCAGGAGTTTGTCGAAAAGGGCGTTCCCCCCGGCGGTTCGGAACCCGCGACTGTTTTCGCCAAGGCGCTCTCCAGCCTGCCCGGCGCAAACGATCCCGATACCGCCTGGGTCGCCAGCATCGACGGCTGCCACGTTGGCCCTCGCTTCCAACACCCGTTTGCTGCCGATGAGAAGGTCCGTCGCCTCGTGGCTTCGTGGGAAAAGCACCTGTGGAACGTTGCCTCCACCGAGACCCTGCCCGATTTCTTTCAGCACCTTTCCTCCAACTCCAACGGCTTCTACTTTGACGGCGTGGGGGTCCTCCACACCCTTCTGGCCGGCCGCAACCTCAAGGCCGAGATCCAGCCCACCGTCCACTGGCACGACCCCTCCGACCAGTCCCTCGTCTCCTTCTCCCGGGGCCATCTTATAGCCTCAAGGCCCTAGGTTCTTATCTTCCCTTCATCTTAATCTTCATCTTAATCTCAACCGCGAATGACCGCCGTCACCTTCTTCAGTCAGGACGCCTCCAGTCTCCTCTCCCTGCCTGTCTTTCTTGGGGTGGCCCTGGCCCTGCTTCTTTCCATGGAAATCGGCTACCGAGTCGGTCGCTGGCACCAGAAAGTTGGCCGGGGTTCGATCAAGGAGTTTGTCGGGATCGTGGACGCCCCGATCCTCGCCCTCCTCGGCTTGTTGATCGGCTTCACCTTCTTTGGCGCCGCCGAACGCTTTGACCGCCGCCGCGACCTGATTGTGGAGGAGACCAACCATATCGGCACCGCCTACCTGCGCCTCGACCTTCTCCGCCCGGAAGATCGCGACTCCTTGCGCTCCCGCTTCAAGGAGTATCTCGACTCCCGCATCCGCACTTACGCGGTGTTGCCGGACGTTCGGGCTGCCATGGCCGAGTATGACCGTTCCCAGCAGATGCAGACAGAGATCTGGGTCCAGGCCATCGCGGCGGCGCAAAAAACCGGAACTCCCCCTGCCTCCATGCAGCTGGTGCCCGCCCTGAACGCCATGATCGACATCACCACCACCCGCGTGGCGGTGACCCAGTTTCATCCTCCCCGGATCGTTTTCGTCATGCTGGGCGGGCTTTCCCTGATCGCCGCCATG
>CAZWQT010000134.1:0-2115 GCA_964635945.1 uncultured Akkermansia sp.
AAGGTCTCCTACTTCCACTTTGGCTACCACTACATCATGTTCGGGATTGCGTACCCGATCTTCTTTTTCATGCCGATCTGGAGCCTCTTTACCGGCCAATTTGTCATCACGGCACCCCTGTGGCTCTTTTTGCTCTACCGCCTGCCGTATTTGGGGCTGATGCGTTGGATGAACTCCTCCATGACGAATCATAAGCAGGACATGCAGTCCTTTCAGGTTCAGGCCGGCCTGTGGTTTGTCTACTTGGTGGCCATTTTCACGGCCTTGGCCCACCCCCAGCACCGGCCGCAATACCGGGTGAACACCAAGGTGGTGCGGGATATCAACTTCTTTGCGCGGGCTTTGGCCCTGATGCCCAATCTGATCCTGATCGCACTTTCGCTGGGGGCGATTGCCTACGGCATGGTCCAATATCAGTCCCGCACCACCTACCTATGGATCCATGTGTTTTGGTGTGCTTGGGCGATCTTCGCCGTCTCGCGCGCCACCCTGGTGGGACTGTTTCCCGACTGGTTTGGGGCGCGGGCCCCCAAGGCGGTTTCCTGAGATGAAGGGCTTACCAACAAGGCGGGGAAAATCGGCACGGCCGGCCCATCAACCCGTCGTGGAACTGGTTTCCTTTGCCGAGGAGGAGTTGGACTCCCTTTCCGCGCACCTGGAAAAGCTGGGCGTCGAACCCTTTTGGTCGGGTAAGGCCCCCCGGGCCGAGGCCGCCGACCTCCGGGTGGTCCGGATGGGAACCGGGGCGGTCCACGAAAAACTGAAAAAAAAGAATGTCCCCTTGGCCTTTGTGACCGACTTCCGGCAGGGGCTCGACGAAGTCCTGGAACAGATCCCCGGCAACGAGATTGTGTGGGTGGGGGCGTGGACCGCCGACACCTTCGCCCTGGCCCGGCGAATCGCTTCGGTCGCTCATCGGCTGCTGGAGATTAAACCGCCGCCCATGGGTCCTAAACCGGCCCTCTTTTTCTGCGACACCCGGGGAATCATCCGGCAGATTTCCCAATCGGCCGCGGCCCGACTGGGCGGACTTCCCAGTCTTTTTACCGGAAAAACCTGGGTTCCCTGGCTGGAGAAGGGGAAGCGCCAGCTCATGGAAAGTTGGATGAAGTCCAAGCTTTTTCCCTACGGCCAGGGCGTCTCCGACTGCCTGGTTCATCTTCCCGGTAATCGGTGGACGTTTTGGGACATCTGGATCCAGCCCGTGGCGGGCGGGTTTTCTGTCCATGTGGCCGACGAGAGCGAGAGAAAGGAACTGGGGGACCAGCTGGAGTATGCCCTGACCCACGATCCGCTAACGGGCTTCATCAATCGGTGGGAGTTGCGCCGCCAGATGGAGCGGCACAGCCGTGTGGGTGGGGGCATTCTCCTGGTGGCGGACCTGGATGACTTCAAAATTTTCAACGATACCCGGGGGCATGACGAGGGCGACGAGATGCTGTGCCGGGTGGCCAAGCGGCTGCGGGACCATTTTGGCCCGACGGCAAACCTCTCCCGGCTGGGCGGGGATGAGTACGCCATATTTCTGAGGGATTGGACGCTGGGCAAGGCCACCAAAAAGGCCCGGTCCCTGGTCTCCTCGATGGCGCGCCGCCGGATCCTCAGCGGTTCCGCCGCCGAGCCCTCCATCAGTGTGGCCTTGGTGAGGTCCGTGCAGGGAGATCCACCGGCCCAGGTGTTCCGGGCCGCGGATGCCGGTCTGAAGCGGGCCAAGGTGCGGGGAAAATCCCGGCTGGAGGTGGTCAAGGAGATGCGGGTGAATCCGCCGTCCGTACGCTCCTCCTGGACCCTGGAAGTCAGCCAAGCCCTGCAGGCAGGGGAGTTTGAACTATGGCTGCAGCCAATCCGGGAGTTAAAAAAAGGGAAAATAATTTTTCACGAGGCCCTTTTCCGGCTCTGGACTCCCAGCGGGTTGGCCATGCCGGAGTCCACCTTGCCGGCGGTGGAACGGTTGGGGATGCGGATTCACCTGGCCTCTCTGGTGATGCATCGCTGCCTCGATCTACTGAAAAAGGATCCGAAGCTGACCTTGAGCGCCAACATCGGACGAGAGGTGTTGAGCGACGCGGACCTGGCCCACGACCTGGTCTCCTCCATCCGGCGGGCCAAGATCCA
>CAZWQT010000135.1:0-2096 GCA_964635945.1 uncultured Akkermansia sp.
CCCCCTCCCCCTCCCCCGGCGGCCGTGGAGAGGTCCTCCAATTTTTCCTGGGCGGTGGCATTCCGTTCCTGCCCTGTTCCCGGCACACTGGAGGCCATCGTAAAGGTGTAGCTGGTGGCTTTCGGCTTCGAGGAACCGGTAAGAATCGTGCCGTCGGACGCAACGGCCAACCCCACCGTGCCGGTGGAACTCATCCCACCGGTACGGACGGCTGCCTGCTGCTGGGTGGCGGTTTGCAGAATCGCGCCGGCCGTCGGCAGCGGCGAGGGAAACGCGTTGATCAACGGGCTGGAGCGGTAGACCTGGCCGACATCCACATTGAACACCTTGGGGGCCCCACCGGCTTTGGAGCCAATCAAGGCGAACTGGCCGGGACCAATGCTGACCGAGCCCGAGGGCGCGGAGACGGTGGTGGCGGAATTTCCCTGAATCACCAGGACACCGAATCCGCCGGTCGCCCCGGGAGTTCCCGCGCCCGCCTGCGCCGCCGCTCCGCCCGCCTCCGGCGGATAGGCGGTGATCATGAAGGTTTTTCCGGCCGGATCGCCGGGAATCGTGCCGGTGACCCCGCCGGAAACGACGTTGATGCCCTCGGCCTTGGGCGGAGTGCAAACGAGGGCGGTGCCGCGCTCCAGCTTTACGGTTCGGTCCTTCGCATCGAAGGAAAACACGGAACTGTTGCCGACGCGGATCTTGCTGCCGTCGGGGAAAGAGAGTTCCGCGAGGGATCCGCCGCGGGTCACGATCTGCCCGCCATCCTGAATCACATCCCCCACGACGGCAGGCGTGGTTTGTCCGCCGACCGTTTTGTCCACGTTCAGCAAAAGCGCCGAAACGGTTCCTTGGCCTAGCTCCGCAAAAGCCGGGGACACCAAGGAAGCCAACCAAAGTCCCGCTGGAACCATCCTGCGGAAAATTCGGTTGGGAAAATATTTCATAAAGGGATGGAACTTAGAATCAACAGAATCTCTTTTTGACCTCGTGGTGTGGCTGGAAGTTCAAATTCTTTTTATCCATAAAAGTCCTATAGATAGTCATTTATAATTAAGAACACCTGTGGCGATTTCGCAAATGGTATTTAAAACTTTCTGCAAGCCTCTTATCTTGAACGCTATACAAATTCCTATTTGTAGGTAAAATTGCAAAGATCTCGTAGGCAACACTTTTCACGCATTTTTGTATAAGTTGTGTTGCGGTAACATTTTTTGATCTATATGTTGTATTCCTACCCCTTATCATCTAAATCCACAAGCAGTGTTTTTGCAACAGATTTGGCAGCGCTTAGGCAAGAGGAGGGCTTTGTTCAGACCCCCCAAACTCCGGCTTGGAATTCTGGTGTTATTGTTGGTGTTAAGTCTTCACCCGCGGGACGTCTTTAGCCAGGCGGGTGGCGTCGGTGCGGCCGTCTCTTCGCAAACCCGCCAAGACATGCAGTTGCGTCAACAAGTTCAAGACACCGAGGCCGTGACGGACTCCACCCGCAGTCTGGAGGAGGAGACCGTGACGGCGAAACCCCTCGCGGGGGACCTCGGAGAGGTCGCCGTCATGTCCAAACCTGCCCGGAAGCCTTGGTTTTATCTGACGGTGGACACTCAGGCCTTCTACAACAGCAATGTGCTTTATGCGGAAAGTCCGGACCAGAAATTCTCCGCTTGGCAGATCATCACCACCCCGGAAATCGGTTTCGCCCCCTCGATCACCGACCCCCGGTATGAGATGTTTTCCCCGCGGGCGGGATTCCGCTACCAGTTTTTCACCTACGCCCAGGCCGAATTGGGGCCGTTCCCCTATGACACGGCCGGCATCTCCGCCAACAACTTCCAAGTGATGAATCCTTTTGTCTCCTTGGGCTGGTCGTTCAGTGAAGACCTCTACCTTTCCTTCTCGGCCGACGCGAATGTCTTCATGGGATCGGGAAACACCAATCCCCTGGTGGGCCGGGACTGGTCCGCCTACAGCAACTTTCTGGATGAATATCCCCTCGCCTGGCAGGCCACCTGGTTTAAGTCTCTCGCCGATTGGACTTCCGTCTCCATCACCGGGCGCGCCTCCTACGTGTTGGCCAACCCCACCAACTTTACCCGCACGGACAACAA
>CAZWQT010000136.1:0-2060 GCA_964635945.1 uncultured Akkermansia sp.
GAATACGGGGGGATGTTGGCAAACCGCTCCTTTGGAGGAGCCCAGGTGTCCCGGACCTTTTACGCACGGGGTGCGACCGGGCAGCAGCTGCTGCTCGGAGCCTATTCGGCGCTCAGTCGCCAGATCGGGCAGGGACGGATCCAGATGTTTCCGCGCCATGAGATGCTCGACTTGGTCGTGGCGGACGGAAGGGCGCAGGGGATCGTCACGCGTAATCTGGTCACGGGAGAGCTAAAGGCCCATGCGGCCGATGCTGTGCTGCTGTGTACGGGAGGGTATGGCAACGCCTACTATCTCTCCACCTACGCGCGGGGCTCGAACGCCACGGCGATCTGGCGGGCGCATCGGCGCGGGGCGTTGTTTGCCAATCCCTGCTTCACCCAGATTCATCCCACCTGCATTCCGGTCTCCGGGGATTATCAGTCCAAGCTGACGCTGATGTCGGAGTCGTTGCGCAACGACGGCCGGGTCTGGGTACCGAAGCACCAGGGGGACCGCCGCCCGGCGGGGCAGATTCCCGAAGGGGAGAGGGACTATTTTCTGGAGCGGCTGTACCCGAGTTATGGGAACCTGGCGCCGCGGGACATCGCCTCGCGGGCGGCCAAGCGGGTTTGTGACGAGGGTCGCGGGGTGGGCGGGTCCGGGTTGGGAGTGTACCTGGATTTCTCCGAGGCGATTGGCCGGCTGGGGCAAAAAACGGTGCAGGAGCGGTACGGCAACCTTTTCAACATGTATCATGAGATCACCGGGGAAAACGCCTACGACGCGCCGATGCGGATCTTTCCCGCGGTGCATTACACGATGGGCGGACTCTGGGTGGATTATCACCTGATGAGCAACGTGCCCGGCCTGTTTGTGCTGGGGGAGGCCAACTTCTCCGACCACGGTGCCAACCGGCTGGGGGCCAGTGCGCTGATGCAGGGATTGGCCGACGGCTACTTCGTGATCCCCTACACGCTTGGGGATTATCTTTCGCAGCAGAAACCGTCCGGGCCGAAGAAAGCCTCTGAGACGGAGGCGTTCTGGCAGGCGACCGAGGACACGCAGAGCCGGGTCAAAAAACTTTTGGGGGTGAAGGGAAAGAGGCCCGTCAGCGAGTTCCACCGGCAGTTGGGCAGGATCCTTTGGGACCACTGCGGGATGAGCCGGACCAAGAAAGGATTGGAGCAGGGGATTGAAGCCATCCGGACCCTGCGCAAGGAGTTCTGGGAAGATGTCCACGTGCCCGGCAGCGGGGAGGATCTTAATCAGTCGCTCGAGAAGGCGGGAAGAGTTTCGGATTTTCTGGAGCTGGGCGAGTTGATGTGCCGGGATGCGCTGGAGCGCGAGGAGTCGTGTGGCTGCCACTTCCGGGAGGAGTATCAGACTGCGGAAGGGGAGTGCGCCCGGAAAGATGAGCAGTTTACCCATGCCGCGGCCTGGGAGTACCAGGGGGAGAACAAACCGGAGGTCCGGCATGCCGAGGCCCTGGGCTATGAGGAGGTTCAGCTGGCCTCGAGGAGCTATAAATGAAGCTGCACCTGAAAATCTGGCGCCAGCCGGCCAAGAATCATCCCGGGCATTTTGAGGGTTATGACCTGGATGGTCTGAATCCCGATATGTCCTTCCTGGAGATGTTGGATGTGCTGAACGACCGGCTGACCCGGGAGGGAAAAGAACCGGTGGCGTTTGAGCATGATTGCCGCGAGGGAATTTGCGGCTCCTGCGCGATGGCGATCAACGGCGAGCCGCACGGTCCGAACGACGGGGCCACCACCTGTCAGGTCTACCTGCGTTCCTTCAAGGACGGGCAAACGCTGACGGTGGAGCCGTGGCGGGCGCGGGCGTTTCCTGTGCTGAAGGATCTGGTGACCGACCGCTCGGCCTTTGACCGGATCATTCAGGCCGGGGGATTTATTTCCGTGAACACCGGGCAGGCCCCGGATGCGAATGCGATGCCGATTGGCAAGGAAATGGCCGAACAGGCTTTCGACGCGGCACATTGTATTGGTTGCGGGGCCTGTGTGGCGGCGTGCCGGAATGGTTCGGCGATGCTCTTTGTGGCGGCCAAGGTGTCCCAT
>CAZWQT010000137.1:0-2048 GCA_964635945.1 uncultured Akkermansia sp.
TATCAATCCGTGGGCAAATTCACCTACTCCGTGGGGTCGGGCTCCTATGTTGCCTCCGGGGTTTTGATCAGTCCGGAGTGGGTGCTCACCGCAGCCCATGTAACCGCGGGAAATAATTTCAGCGGAGGAGGCATTACCGGGATGAACTTTAGCCTGACCACAGGGAGCGGGGTTCTTTCTTTTGCGGCGGCGGAGTGGTTGACCCATCCGGGCTGGACTTCGACGGAGGGGGACCTGCTGGCGGGATATGACATCGGCTTGGTTCGTCTGAGCAGCAGTGTCACGGCCGTTCAGGCGGCGACCCTCTACCTTCAGGAAACCTTGGCGGTTCAGGCGGGTACTATCGTGGGTTACGGTGCGACGGGCACCGGGCTCACGGGCTACAGCGGTGGAACTTCCGGAACCAAGCGGGCGGGCCAAAACATGATCGATGCCCAGGGAGATGGTTTCTCCATCTCCTCCAATCTTCTTTTTGTGGATTTCGATCAACCCGGGGTTCCTGGGGAAAGCATTGTCGGCAGCAACTCGCCCCTCGATTTGGAATACCTTTCCGCGCCCGGGGATAGCGGGGGCGGGCTGTTCATCACCCAGAACAGCCAAACTTTCCTGGTTGGGGTGACTTCGTTCGGTTGGGGCTACACCGACGGCGTGGCCAATTCCGATTATGGCGACTTAGCCGGTTTCACCAGCACCACCGCCTATGCCGGTTGGATCAGTTCGGTGACCGGCGTGCCCATCCCCGAGCCGTCCTCCGGATCTCTGTTGGCGACCTTTCTAGCACTTTGGTCATGGCGCCGGCGTAGGCTCTCTTCCACCTAATCCTGCCTTTTGCCACAAAGTGGACGAAGCCCCGGCCTCGCGATGGCCGTATGGTTCAGGCAGAATAAACGTATGGGTACGCCGTCTGAAAGCGTGGTGACATCGGCTCCGCAGGCTGGGCGCAGTCGAAATTTTTATGACGCCTTCGTGGGATCGTTATGCGCGGACGCCTTGGCGATGCCGGTGCACTGGTACTACGACCGGGCGGTGTTGGCCCGCGACTACGGTCGGGTGGTGGGATACCGCGCCCCAAAAAATCCCCACCCGGACAGCATTCTTTGGCGATCGCAGTACCAACCCCTCAACGAGAAAGCAGACATCCTGCATGACCAGGCACAGTACTGGGGAAAGAAGGGGATTCACTACCACCAGTTTTTACAGGCGGGTGAGAACACCCTGAATCTGCAGCTGGCCCGGGAACTGTACTCTTGGGTGAAGGCGAACGGGGGTTATGGGGTAAGCGGATGGCTGAAGCGTTATGTGGAGTTCATGCTAACGCCCGGCCGCCACCGGGACACCTATGTGGAGGAGGTGCATCGCGGTTTTTTCATGAAATATGCGGCCGGGAAACCGCCGGAAAAGTGCGCCATTCGGGATGAGCATATCGGGGGGTTGGCCCAGGTGCCGGCGCTGCTGGCCGCCTGCGAGTCGTACCCGCTGGGAAAGTTGCGGGCGGTGGTGAAGGAGCACGTTGGGGCGACGCATGCCCATCCCAACGTCCTCCGGGCGGCCGACACGCTGGTGCGCGTCTGCGCGTCCATCCGCGACGGAGCCGGCGTGCGGGAGGCGATTACAAAAGAGGCGGGCGACTGGTTTTCCGCCAAGAAGGCAGAACGCTGGGTGACACAGCCGGATGAACACGTGGTGGGGGAGCGGTTCAGTCCCGCCTGCTACATTGCGGAGGCCATGCCGGCCTCGCTGTATTTGGCGTGGAAGTACCACGGGGACTTTGTTGGCGGTGTGGTGGCCAACGCCAACGTGGGCGGGGATAACTGCCACCGCGGGGTGGTGGTGGGGGCGATCTTGGGGCTGGCCTGTGGCGTGCCGGCGGAGTGGTCGGGGGCTCTGCGGGTGCCGCCGCCGCGTTAGTCGTCGCGGCGATATTCCACCCGGCCCACCTTCCGCCAGTGGAACACGATGCGGTCGGGGGAAAGGATTTCGAGATGGCCGGGGACAAAGCGGGGTTGGGTGAATCCCTCGCCGGCGATCTGGCCTTCGCCTTTGCCGGT
>CAZWQT010000138.1:0-2024 GCA_964635945.1 uncultured Akkermansia sp.
ACGATCTCCTTCACCCCGGCGACACGGGCTAAAACCACGGTCATGAGGGCGGTCGAAACCAGCGGCGCGGTTCCCCCGGGTATATAAACGCCAACCCTGCCTAGCGCCGGGAAGTTTTCCCCGACGCTGGCACCCTGCCGGTTCCGACGGGTCCAATCCTTCGGCCGGGTGGCTTTGGCAAAGTCGGCAATGTTGGCCTCCGCCGTCGCCAATGCCTGCCGAACTGTGGCCGGTGGGGCACGGAACTTTTCCCGAACACGCAAAGTCGCCCGGGAGATCTTCTTTTTGGAAAAGCGGTTGTTGATCCGGATCAGGGCCGCATCCCGGCCCTGTTCCACTTCCCGGAGAATCCGCTCCACGGCCGACCGCACCTTGATTTCCGGCGTGGGACGGCGCGTGAGCAAGGCCCGCACCTTGGCAAAATCCTTGGGCCTGCGGCTATCGAGGATGATCATCCTACTCCCACTCGATCGTGGCCGGCGGCTTGGAGCTGATATCCAGCACCACGCGGTTGACCCCCTTCACCTCGTTGCAAATCCGGTTTGAAATTTTCCCCAGCAGATCGCCCGGCAGGCGGACCCAATCCGCCGTCATGCCGTCCTTGCTTTCCACGGCCCGGATGGCCACCGCATAGTCGTAGGTCCGCTCATCCCCCATCACGCCAACGCTGCGGCACGGCAAAAGGACGGCAAAACTTTGCCAGATCCGATAGTACCAGTCGGACGCCTTCATTTCTTCCACCACGATCGCATCCGCTTCCCGCAGAATCGACAACTTCCTTTCGTCGATGGCCCCCAGACAACGCACGGCCAGCCCCGGACCGGGAAATGGCTGCCGCCAGACCATCTCCTTCGGCAGGCCCAGCACCTCCCCCACCTTACGGACTTCGTCCTTGAAGAGTTGCCGGAGGGGTTCCACCAGCCCGAGCTTCATTCGCTTGGGAAGTCCTCCCACATTGTGGTGGCTCTTGATCAGGGCGGCGGGGTTGCCGGCGATCGGCACGCTTTCAATCACGTCGGGATAAAGGGTGCCTTGCGCCAAGAATCGGGCCCCTTGGCCCACCCGACGAGCGGCATCGTTAAAGACGTGGATGAATTCGCGTCCGATGATCTTTCGCTTTCTTTCCGGATCGGCCACACCCCGAAGGCGACGAAGGAACCGTCGGCGGGCGTCAATCACCGTCAGGTTAAAGTGCCGGTGCCGGCCAAAGATCCGCCGCACGCTCTCCACCTCCCCTTTCCGCAGCAGCCCATTGTCCACGAAAATGCAACGGAGCCGGTTGCCGATCGCCTTGTGAAGCAGGGCCGCGGCCACACTCGAGTCCACTCCCCCGCTCAGGCCGAGAATGACCCGGCCGGATCCCACCTGTTGGCGGATCTCCTGCACGGCCCGCTGCAGGAAGGAGCCCATGGTCCAGGTGCCACGGCAACCGCAGATTTTTTTAAGAAAGTTCTCCAGAATCTCCTGGCCCCGGGGAGTGTGGGAAACTTCCGGGTGGAATTGCAGCCCGTAGATCTTGTCCCGCCGGACGACGGCGTAAGGGCTGTTTTCCGTGGTGGCGACAGATTCGAACCCCTTGGGTAGGCGGGTGACACGGTCCCCATGGCTGTTCCAAATCTCCAGATTCTTGGGAAGACCCGAAAGCAAGGCGCAAGCCCGTCGGCGATGCAGCGTTCCGCGACCATATTCACGACGGGTCCCGCGGGCCACCTCCCCCCCAAACTCTTTCACCAGAAGCTGCATTCCATAGCAGATGCCGAGGATCGGGATGCCGAGGTGAAAGATGCCGCGATCCATCTTGGGCGCCTTGGGGGCATACACACTAGCCGGACCGCCGCTCAGGATGATGCCTTGGGGACGGAGAGAGAGAACTTCGCGCAGGGAAATGTTGTGGGGCACGATCTCCGAATAGACCCTGGCCTCGCGGATCCGGCGGGCGATGACCTGGGTGTACTGGGAACCGAAGTCCAGGATCAGGATCCGTTCCTGGATTCCGTTGGAACTCGCTGATTTCAAGCAATCTA
>CAZWQT010000139.1:0-1936 GCA_964635945.1 uncultured Akkermansia sp.
CTGCTGCTGCCAGGAGCGGATCCCCTTCATCATGGGATGATCGGGAAAGCCGGCACTGCTGACGTAGAGGAAGCGCTGATCCCAGCGGGTGGAAACCGCGGGTGCAAACGGCGCGAAAATCTTGGCCAGGGGAGGTGAGTTAGCCGTCTCCGTCCCCGCCGACACCGGCAGATCGGGAGGCTGGCCATGCGGATCGTATCCCTGACTGGAGAGGTCGTGGGCTTGGACAGGGCCGGCGAGAAGCACGAGGAGAGGAAAAAGAAGGATTCTCATTTTGGGCGCAGTTCATAGCGGTGGGCGACCGCTGGGGCGTCGTCCCCGGTGCTGCGGACGAATTCCACCCCGGTTTTTTCTGGATCCACTTTGAGGCGGAGATGTCCGGAGCCCGGGAGGATGGTCCCGTGGGTGTAGCCGTACTCTTCCGCGCTGCGCGGCTCGCCCCGCGGGTGTCCCGGCTGGGGGAGGGTTTGGTAGGTAATTCCGTCGAGTTCCTGCTGGGCAAAAAGGTGGTCGTGCCCGTGGAAGACGGCGTTGACCCGGTGTTTCACGAGAAGTTCATGAATCGGGAGGGCCCAACCCGGACGGTTGGCCTTCCATCCGTCCGTGCCGTCGGCATTTTTGCCGCCCCATTCGAAGAAGGGGGCCGCTTCCATCCCGCCGCGGGAATCCTTGCCCAATCCCCCGACGAGGTGATGGATGAAGACGAAACGATAGAGGGCCCGGCTGGACTCCAGGGTCTTGGCGAGCCAGTCGTACTGCTCTTGGCCCAAGGTGGCGGTCCAGTTGTCGTCCGATCCCTTTTTGCGGTTGGTGTACCAGAATGGGTCGAGAACGATGAAGAGCGCATCGCCCCATTCCCAGGCGTAGTAGTTCTCCAGCAGGCCGGAGGGAGGAAAGGGACGGTCGTTGCCGGTGTAAAAGGAGTCCGGGACGGGATTCGGAAAGAAGCGCTTCCGCTGAAAATTGGACCAGGCGGCCAGGCTGTTGGTGGTGCCGTCGGTCCAGCGGCCGGCCTCCCCGTCGTGATTGCCCAGGACGAGGAAAAGAGGGGCGGACGGCGCGATTTGGCCGAAGTAGTAGCGTTGGGCGAGGTACTGCTGGAAGGCGCCTTCCCGGGTGCGGTGTTTGTCGCTCATGAAGGTGTCGCCCAGATCGACGTGAAAGTCCGGCTGGTCGGCGACGGCGTTGGAGAGGGTGCGCAGGTAGACTTGGGGATCGGTGTTGGCGTCGAGATGGGAATCGGCCTGGACGGTGAAGGTGAAGGGTTGTCCCTTTTTTCGTTGAGTGTGAAACGAGAAGACCGGGCTGGTGGGTCCGGGCCCGGATGCGGAGCGGGTCCGGACCTGGTAGAAGTAGCGCGTGTCGGGAAGGAGGTTGGTCAGGGCAACGGCCACCGGTTCTCCCGGCGGACACGGCCGGGAGGTGGAGGTGTGGGTGAGGGAATTTGTCTCCCGACCGTAGGCCAGGGTCGCTTCGCCCCCCTTGGCGAAAAGCAGGCTGGCGGTAACGGAGCGATCCGTCGGCCGGGTGAGGATCAGGTCAAACGTCCGTTCCGGGACCTCGGTCTTGAACACGTATCTTTTCTCGTCTCCGGCCTTGTCCTTTTTGTTCCGGCGGGACTCCTTGGGCTGGGTGGGGTCCTGGGCAATGGCGGGCAGGGCCAAAGCCGCAGCCAGCAGGACGGATCCGCTGCAGCGCAGAAGTTTTTTCACGGCGAGAGTTTGGCGGGGATGGAGTAGTGGTGGGCGACCTCCCCCTGTCGGCGGCCCTCCTTTTCATCGGCGGGAAGCCAAGAGCGGAGGTAGTCGACTTCCACCTTGTCCGGGGAGACCTTGACCTGCATCACGCCCGAGCAGGGGAGCACGGTGCCGGACTGGTAGGCGTCGCGGTTGAAGGCGGTGTAGGTGGGGTCGGCAGGATTTGGGCAGGACTGGTA
>CAZWQT010000140.1:0-1926 GCA_964635945.1 uncultured Akkermansia sp.
GGAAAAAGTTTTCACAAGAAGGTTGCGGAATTTCCCCGCTTTGCGGATTGTTTTTCATGGCCGATTTTCTGGTTCTCCAACACGAGCCCATGGAGGGGCCGGGGACGATTGCGGAGGAGATCTGTGCCGCGGGTCATACCGTGCGGGTTGTCCGGATTGACCAGAAAGAAAAGGTGCCCACCGATCCCGCTCCTTTCGGGGGATTGGTGGTGATGGGGGGCACGATGGGGGTGGGCGACCAGGGAAAGCTCCCCCACCTCAAGGAGGAAATCCTCCTTCTCGGCAAGGCGCTCAAAGCTGACAAACCGATCCTGGGAATCTGTCTGGGGGCACAACTGCTCGCGGTCGCGGCGGGTACGGAGGTGAAGGCCGGGGAGAAGGAGATCGGCTGGGTTCCGGTTCATAAAATGCCGGATGCCTGCAAAGACCCGGTGCTCCGGCGTCTCCCGGAAAACTTTCCCGCCCTGATGTGGCACGGAGACCATTTTCCGCTGCCGGCCGGGGCGGTGCATCTGCTCAGTTCCCAGAAGTGCGCCTGCGCGGGATTCCGGTTGGGCAAAAAAGCCTATGGGCTGGTTCCCCATCTCGAGATGACTGCGGCGATGATCGACGAGATGGTATCAGCCTCACGGAAGGAGTTGGCGGCGGCGCAAGTCGAGCCGGCCCAAATTCTGGAAGACAGTTCGGAATATGCTGAGCCAACGGAGGAGCTGGCCCGGACCATGTGGAAAGCGTGGTTAGCTTTGGTGGGCTAGCTCTTCACCATTCCCAGACAGACATCCGCCAAGCGCAAGGAAGCATCGGGTTTGGAGGCGGCGGCCAGTTTGGCTTTCCACTCCTTCCAGCCCTTTCCATTTTCCCGGAGGGACTCGCGAATGGCCTGGACGGCGCTGGTTCCATCCGGAGTGAGCCGGGCAACCCCGATCTCCCGCAGGAGCGAAAAGTTTCCCTCCTCCTGGCCCGGCACCACCTGCGTCACGAGAAAAGGGGTCCGAGAAGCGATCGTCTCCTGGGTGAGGGCGCCACCGGCCTTCCCAATGACGAAATGATTCCGGGCGAGGATGGAGGGCATCTCGGTGGTCCAACCCAGCAACTGGACCTTGTCCCGGTGCGGTCCAAGGGCTTCCGCCACCTTCTGCATGATCTTGGGATCCCGCCCGGTTCCGATCGTGACTTCCCAGCCCGGTTGGGAGGCCAGGGCGGTGGCCAGCTCCGGCCCGCCACGGAGGCCGGAGTTCAGCAGATGGAGAATTCTGGGGCGCTCACCCGGCGGTTCATCGCCGGAGTGCGGATCGGGCGAGGCGAAGCGGGGATCCACGGGAAAACCGACCGGCTGAATTTTGTCACGGGCAATGCCCAAGGCCGCAAGGGCCGCGGCGGTGGGTTCGTTGGGGACGATCCAGAGATCGGCCGGGGCGGTGGACCAGAGGCGATGGACGGAAATGGAATCGGTCACCACCGTGATCAGCCGAAAGGTGGCACGCAGATCCCGGGGAAGGCGGGCGAGCAGATGGGCGTACACGGGGAAGGTGAGAACGACCACTCCGGGGCGGTGGATTCGCAGCAGCTCTTCGACCCTGCGTTGGGCCGCCCCATGAAAAAAAAGGGTGTTTTCGATCAGAGGCAGGCGGTGACAGGTCGCATAAAACAGGTTCCAGGCATGGGGAGCCCGGTTAATGAGGGACAGATAAAGCCGCCGGGCAAAATCGTTGAGGGCCGGTTTGGATTCGGCAAAGGGGTCTGCCACCACCGGGTGTCCTCCCCGCAACTGAAGGGCGGCGGCCAAGCCGCGCGCCGCGGCGTTGTGGCCGTCCCCGAATGCGGCGGTGAGAATGAGGATGGGGGAACCGCTCACATCAGGCCGTCCCGTTCCAGTTCGTCCAAACGACGGTCATCGTGCTGGTCCACGATCTCCGTCACTCCCGG
>CAZWQT010000141.1:0-1926 GCA_964635945.1 uncultured Akkermansia sp.
GCCCCCGTGACCAAAATATTCCGGCTCATGCCACCTCCATCCGGAACCACTCCATTCGGTCTCCGTCGAATTCAAACCAGCCACGGAACCTCTCCCCCGCCAACAACCGGGGCATCCAATGCTCGTCGTCCGACCACATTCTCGCGTAAGGAATATCCTCCACAGATTGCCAAAAGGGCTTGGCCTCCGCCGTCTCCCTCAACTCCCCATGAAAATCCCCGGCCCGATAGACGGTGCAGTGGAGCGAATATCCGTCCCGAAATTGAAAACTCAGCTCTCCGGCCCAACCGATGCCCACCGGGGTGATTCCCACCTCCTCCTGGGTTTCGCGAACGGCAGCCTGCTCCGCCGTCTCCCCAGGCTCGATCCTCCCCCCGGGCCCATTCACTTTGCCGGCCCCCAATCCTCTTTTCTTTTCAATCAGTAGAATGCGCCCTTCCTGGAGGACAAAACAGAGGGTACCCCGCTCCTTGGGGGTCCAGGTGTTCCAATCCGTCCGACCCGCTGGGGCCATCTTCGTCGCCAACGCCATCCCCGCAGAATACCGGCGTCAGCGGTCCTGCCGATCCTTTTGAAGAAGCTTGGCTCTCGCGTCCTCGAGCTGTTTTTTTTCCGCAGCCGTCAAAGAATGGATTCCATCACGCGAAATCTTGTCGAGGATGGCGTCCACTTTTTCCAGGACGGGCACCGCCGGGCTTTTTTTTGCCATCGTCTTGCCCTTGGCGGATTTTTTCCGGCCTCTGCCGAGGGAAAGGCTCGGCCACTCCATTCCGCTCCGGCGAACCCAGACCACCGCCAGGAGGGAGGAAAGCCAGAGCTGCAGCAGCCCAGGCCAGTCGCGACCGGCAAACGACGCCAGACTGTAAATCGCCAGCAAAATCCAGCCCACCCACCTGGCGGTCAGGCCGGCGAAGAAAAACTGCGCCCCGGGATGCAGGGCACAAAAAGAGAGGAACAGGGCGAAACTGATCGTCCCCGATCCCGCCAAAACCGAAGAGCCCAGCAGCGGTCCGACCCCCGCCAAAACCAGAGCAGGGATCACCGCCAAAGCACCGTAAATCAAACCGTAGGAGCGCCGCCCGATGGCCGACTCCACCTCCCGCCCAAACCAGAAAAACATCAGCATCTCCAGACCGAACCAAAGCCCTTCCTGCCGGATATCGTGGACGAAGGGATACGTCACGAGGGTCCAGATCTGCCCCGCCCGTAGGTCCCCGGCCGCAAAGGCCGCCTGAAGGACCCAATCCCCCAAACCGGAGGCTGCCAATATCGCGGCCACCGCCATCGCCAAGGTATGCACCCCGATGAGGAGCAGGGTCAGGTCCACCCGAAGTCCGCCAACCGTGAAGAGAGGGCCCTCCGCTCCAGGCCATCCACCCGAGGAAAAGGATTGGGACATCGGAAAAGTATCCCGCACTCCGTCCCGCCGGGCAAGCCGCCACGGCCCGCTTAAATTTGATACTCGGATCCGCGGCCCCTCGAAACCATCCGTGTTTGCACTTTTTCCATCAGATCCCGCAGGGTCTCCTTCTCCAAAACCGACCTCCGCGCCCCCTCGGCCTCCCGCCAAAGCCGACTCCACTCCCCAGCCAGCGGCCCATCCGCCCGAACCCCCTTGTCCTCCTCACCCTCCATCCAGGCAACCACCTCGCCCACGGTGATCCGGTCAGCGGCCCGGGCCAGATCATACCCTCCCCCCGCCCCTCGCTGGCTCACCACAAAGCCCCCTTTTTTCAAAGTCCGCAAAACCTGTTCCATAAATTTGGCCGGCGTGCCTGAGGCCTTGGCCAACGAGGCAGCCTGCCGGATTTTTCCCTGCCCCCCTTCAAGGGCCAACACCACCAAGGCCCTCACCGCGTATTCTGTGGTCCGATTCGCCGCCATGGTTCCCATCGTAAAAGCCCCGTCCCCGTTCCACAAGTTGGA
>CAZWQT010000142.1:0-1925 GCA_964635945.1 uncultured Akkermansia sp.
TGCTTGGAGACAGCCCGGGTGAGCGGCCAGAGCCGCGTCCCCGTCCCCCCGGCGAGAATGATGCCTTTCCTCGTCACTTTCTTCCTCGTTGGCAAATGGTAGATGGAAGATTGGAAATGGGGAACCTTGGGTTTTTTATCTGCTTTGATCCAAAAGCCTCTTCAAAAGGTGGGGCGGCCTCGATGAGGCCGCCTTCTTTGAAATTCAAAGATTTGATCAAGAACGCAGGCGGGGTCATCGACCCCGCCCTACCTAAGCTTCCGCATTCGGCCTGCGGCTTTGCCGCAGGCACGCTACCGCCCGTGGCCGTTTCCCCCGTTTTTTCCGGGAGAAGACCTATGTCTCCCCTGCCCTCTGGTCTGTTCCGCAAACGAGTTGCGGCCCGCACCGGCCTTACCGTCTGCCTTGGCGGGCCTCCTCCGGCACCCCTTCCAACGGATGACGCGCCGTGGGCAACACCGTCGCCACCGGCACTTCCGTCTCCGACAACCTTCCAAGAAACTCCAGCAACACCGCCACCCGTTGCCGGGCCGGCATGATCCGGGTCACCACCGCCTTCAGTCCGGCAAAGGCTCCCTCCACCACCTGGACCTCTTCCCCCGTGCGGACCTCGGGCGTGATCGTGATCATTTCCTTCTCCCCCGTGGGCACAGCGGCCTGCAGATCCCGTACCGCCGGATCCGGAATGGGGATGATCTTGTTACCAAAGTGGACAATCGTGCTGACACCGGCGCAGTACTGCACCCCGCGGTGATGGGTCAGATAGTCGAACCGGGCAAAGATATAGGAAGGAAAGAGCGCCTCCACATACCAACGCCGCCCGGTCCGCGTGGCCTTCTGGTAGCGGAGTCGGGGACAAAAGACCTCGATCTGGAATATTTTCCGCAGATGGGTGATGGCGATGTGCTCCTGTTTTGGGGAAATGCGCAGACAGAACCATTTCGGATCGGGGGCACCACCCTCCAACAGCTTGGCCGGCTCGAAATGCAGAAACTCCTCGGAATGCGGTGCAGACGTAGGGATGGGATCGGAATCCATCGGTCAGCCTTTCAAAAATTTCAGGGCGAACGGGATGATCCTTTGACCGGCCTTCTGCCAGGAACGAATCCGTCCGATCCGGTTCTCGTGGACTTTTCGAAGATTCGGGGTCTCCCGGGCGATGATCTCCTCCAACTGGGCCAGTTTCTGTGCCCCCTCCGCCAGCCGGGGCCCGATCTTTTCCTTGAGAAGCCCGGCGGCCAGGTTGCGGAGTCCCAGTTCCGGCTCGTAGAAATCCCGGCGGTCCCCCACCCGATACACCGTGCGGACGGCCTGGCAGGAACGGAGGAAGCGAAGGCCTTGGCTGGCGGAACCCTTGCTTAGCCCCAGCTTGGCAATGATCTCATCCATGGCCAAAGGCTCCTCGGAGGAGAAAAGCAGGCCGTAGATCTCGCCCACCGACTTGGGCATGCCGGCCATATCAGCCAATGACACAAAGAACTCCACCAGAGACACTTCCACCTGGGACAGGGCCCGGTGGGAATCCCCGTTTCTTACCCGCTTGCCGTTCTTTCCGGCGGACTGGGCCATGGTTCAAATCCTACCTACAAAGCTCATTTTGTTCAATATTTTTTGAACTTTCCGCGCCGTGGAAAAACCCTCGCTTGAGCCGGCAAATTAGGCGGGCTCATCGAGCCCGCCCCACCCAAGGATCAAATCAAGGTAGGGCGCCCTCGATGAGGGCGCCTTCGTTGGACATTTTTTTATGCAGGGCTACAAGAACTCCATGGCCTTGATGCTTTCCAACAACCGCATGGTTGGCGGCGTGTGCGGCGGGCTGGCCGAGTGGCTCGGCTGGGATCCCACCCTGGTCCGGATCCTTTACACCATTCTCACCATCTTCACCGCCTTCTCCGGCGTGATCGTCTATCTGATCCTTTGGATCA
>CAZWQT010000143.1:0-1922 GCA_964635945.1 uncultured Akkermansia sp.
ATCAAAGGAGTCCACCAACCGTCCATCGTCCTACCCTCTCCAATTCAAGCGTGAATTCAAGCGCTCAAGAGGACCACACACTCGTTTACGATTACGTTTAGATTTACGTTACCAGGAAGTCCACCGGGCTCTTCGTAAACGTAATCCTAAACGTAAACGATGACCCGAAAACTCCAGCTTATGGCTCCGTAGTATTAAGCCGGTACCCACTCCCCCTCACCGTCTCCACCAACCGCCCCGCCCTCCCCAGTTTCTCCCGCAACCTCCGCACGTGCGTATCCACCGTCCGTGTGTCCAAATTCGCTTGGTAGCCCCATACCTCACTGAGCAGCACCTCGCGCGACTGGATATGACCGGCTCGCCGCACCAGCAACTCCAGCAAACGGAACTCGGTGGAAGTCAATGGAAGCTTCTTTCCCCCGATCGTCGCGGTCATTTCCGCCCGATCCATCGTGATCAGACCCGCTCGGGCCGGGATCGGCTTGGCCACGCCTTGATCCGGCTTCCGCCGTGCCACCGCCCGCACCCGCAAAACCACCTCCCGCGGACTGAACGGCTTGGTCACATAGTCATCCGCCCCCACCTCAAACCCTGCCACCTTGTCCTCCTCCGCCGTTTTCGCCGTGAGCATTAAAATCGGGATTCGTGAGGTCGGTGGATGCTTCCGCAACGCCCGACATACCTCGATCCCGTTCATTTCCGGCATCATGAGATCCAGAATGATCACCGCGGGCAGATCATGTTTCGCGATGGCCAACCCCTCCGCCCCATTGGCCGCCTCCAAAACATCAAAACCCGAAGCCCGGAGATTCGTCCGGAGGAGCATCCGGACATCCGGTTCGTCATCCACCACCAGTACCCGTTCGCGCATGGCCTCCATGGTTATCTCCCTCGGTGAGGATCGCGGCAATCTCCTGAAAGTGACATTCTCGTGACGGAATTCTAGGCCCCCCAGGTCGCGGCTAAAGCCTCCACCTCAGCTCGCAACTGGTCCACTTCGCTTAGCTTAACCTCCGGTTCTGGCACCAAAATCACCTCCCCGGTCGTCTTATGCTCGTACACCGTCACCCGCCCCTCCGGACCCTGTGTCCGTTCCCGCACCACCAACACTTTGCGTCGCTCCAGAAGCAGGGCGAAGAGAAAGATTACCCGCGCCTCAGGGCTTTGCGACTGCACTGGTTGGGCCAAGCGCCGCCGGAGTTCCGCCTCCGCCCGGGCCGCGGGGGGCTCCTTCTCCACCTTGGGCGGCGCCAACTGGAACTTTCCCTTCCAGAAACAGAAATAGGTGGGCCGGCCCTCCTCCTTGCCCCACACCTCCTCCGCATAATCCTTCCTCTCCATTCCTCCATCCACCGCCACCAGCACCGTATAAACCACCTCCCCATCGGCAAACTTGCGTCCCGATCCTGCGCAGGTGTCCGCCCTCGGTCGTATGCTCCAGTCCATCATGACTTCCTAGCCGTTCACTTTGCGTTGGAAAAGACCCCCCTTTCGCCCCACCCTAGTTCCATGGTCCCCGCCTTCTGGCAACCCGAGCACCTGCACGTGATGCTCAACCACCTGCCCGTCACCCTCTCCCTTCTGCTGGCCCCCATCCTTGTCGCCGGCCTCATTGCCCGCAGCCACGCCGTGCTCGCGGTTGCCTTCTCCTTGGGCATCCTCGCAGATCTTTCGACCCCGTTCGTCATGCAGACCGGGGAACGCGCCTATGACCGTTTCAATGCCGGCCACATCCAGCCCCCCCTCGACGACCAGGGCGACATCGCCATGGAACTGCATGAAGAGGCCGCCGAAAAAGCCGCCCCCTTCCTTTATGTCAACGGCTTTGCCTGCATCGCTGGGCTTCTCTTCCTCCGCTTCCGCCCCGCCTGGGTCCGCGGTTGCGCCTGGGTTGTCATTCTAATCTCCCTGCCTGCCGCCGG
>CAZWQT010000144.1:0-1914 GCA_964635945.1 uncultured Akkermansia sp.
GGTTGAACCCCTGCCCCGGCGGCCGTAGGGAGTCGCTCCAATTTTTTATCGCCAAAATAAGCGGCCTTTTCCAGCTGTTGGGATCCCCACCAAAACGCGAAACCTGCCAAGATCAGGAACCCGACCCAAAGGACAGCCCGTACCTCCATGATCAATCCCCTGGGTAGACCGGGTCCCTGAGGATCACGATGTTTTTTCCGAAAAGCCTGGTACAGAATCTTCACTCGAGAAACCCTAAGCTATTTTTGTTGCGGCGTTTGTTACATTTGTGTGATCGGATTTTTCTTTCCTTGCCGATCCAGAAGACCAGAGAAAAAGAAATATTATGGCCAAGGACTCCCCGCAAACCCTCCTCAAGAGGCATTACGAGAAAATGGCGGAACTCGAACGCCTGGAAAAACGGATGGCCGAGCTCCTGCGCGAACTGCAGGACAACTTGGAAAAGCTGGAGCGTCTCGTGGTCCTGACGGGTCACCCTCGAAAAAAATAGAGCCTTCCAGTTCGACCTCTGACCCCCTCTTTTTAGCCTTTACGTCTTAAAACCGCGGCTCTCTTTGACGAAAACCATTTCCACCTGCCCCCTTCCACCGTCCACCAACAACCTCCCTCCACCACTAACGACTAAAAGACTAGCCGACTAAATCCTCCCCTTCGTGCTCGGCACACCTTTCACCCGAGGATCCCGGCGCACCGCCTCCTCCAATGCCTTGGCCAGTGCCTTAAAGATCGCCTCAATCTGGTGGTGCACGTCCCGACCGTACAAAACCTCCGCGTGAAGATTCATCCCCCCCTGCACCGAAAGCGCCCGGAGAAACTCCTCCACCAGCTGCGCCGGAAAATTCCCCACCTTCCCGCGCTGGTTTAACCCGCGCAGTTCCAGATAAGGCCTCCCGCTCAAATCAATCACCACCCGGGCCAGGGTCTCGTCCATCGGCACATGAGCCGTCCCGTACCTGCGGATCCCTTCCTTCTTCCCCAGCGCCGCCGTCAGGGCCTGCCCCAGCACAATCCCCACATCCTCCACCGTGTGGTGAAGGTCCACTTCCAGATCCCCCTTAGCCTTGACCTCCAGATCGAACAACCCGTGCCGGGCAAACAAATTCAGCATGTGATCGAAGAACGGAATCCCTGTCTTCACTTTAGCCGAGCCCTTGCCGTCCAGACTCAGCGTGATGGCGATTTCCGTTTCGCTGGTCTTGCGGAACTTTTTGGCCTGCCGTTTGCCTTTGCTCATGAAAGACGATTCTCGACCGAATCCGCGTGGGCGTCGAGCCGCTCCAGCCGGGCCAATAGACCCACCGTCCGGGCCGACTTCCGCACCGCGGCCGCCCCGTACTCCACCGTGCTGACCCTCTTCACGAAGTCCTCCACCCGGAGCCCCGCAAAGGCCCGCCCCGCTCCTCCCGTCGGCAGGGTGTGACTGGGACCGGAAAGATAATCCCCCAAGGCCACCGCCGAATGATTCCCGATAAAAACCGCGCCGGCACACCGGATCTTCTTCGCCAGAGCCTTGGCCCCGCGACACTGCAGGGATAGGTGTTCCGGCGCGATCGCCTCGGCCAACTCCATCGCCTGTTGCAAATCCTTGGTCCGAACCAACGTCGCCCCCTTGGCCAGCACCCCCCGCAAGTACTCCGCCCGGGGTTTTTGCCCGCTCTGGTTCAGAACCTCGGCCAGTACCTTGCCGAGGAAAAAGAATGAAGGGGTGAGGAGAAAAATTTGGCTACCGGGCCCATGCTCCGCTTGGGCTACCAGATCCGCCGCCACCCAGTCAGCCCGGGCACTCTCGTCGGCCACCACGGCGATCTCGCTTGGCCCCGGCAAAAGATCGATCCCGACCCGGCCGAAAAGCTGTCTCTTGGCCTCCACCACCCAGACGCTGCCCGGCCCGCAGATTTTCTCCACCGGTCGGAT
>CAZWQT010000145.1:0-1910 GCA_964635945.1 uncultured Akkermansia sp.
GGCCTTCAGGTTATGAGCCTGACGAGCTACCTGGCTGCTCCACCCCGCGATCTAGAACTAAAATAATAAGACGGACAAAGGGTCGAGTCAATCGGCCTAAAAGATGATTCTTCTTCAGTTATCCGGCTCGGCATAGGGTTTGGCGTGCCTGAAACTGCACAACCTCATCCAATGAACTCGCGGGCGCGAGTGGCGATCTACGCCGCGGTCTTTCTGGCCTTCCTTGATAACTTCGTGCTGCTCCCGGTGATTGCTCCCCGGGCGGCGGAACTGGGCGGGGGATCAGTGGCGGTGGGGTTGGCGATTGCCGCCTACAGCTTTGCCAACCTGGTCTTTAATTTGCTGGGTGGCTTTCTGGCCGATCGGTTTGGGCGCCGGAGGATTGTGGTTTGGGCGCTGGTGGCCAGCCCGTTGGCAATTGGTAGTTATGCCTTGGCCGATTCGATCCAATGGTTTCTCGCGGCCCGGCTGTTTCATGGGGCCACTGGGGGAGTGCTGGCCACCTCGCTGCTGGCGATGTTGGGCGATGCCTCATCGACCGGTACCCGGGGACGGGTGCTGGGCCAGGCTGGGGCGATCATCGGCTTGGCGGCCCTTCTCGGTCCCATCGCCATGGGGGCGATCATCATGGCCGCCGGGTTGCCGGCGGTCTTTTTGGGGTTGGCGGCGTTTCTGGCCATTGGCCTTGTGCCGCTCGTGCCGTGCTTGCCGGACACCTTGTCGGTGAGGCCGAAGATCGCTTTGGGTCAGGGCTGGGGAAAACTTTTGGCCGACCCCCGGATCCGGGTCGCGTTGGTTGCTATCTTTGGATTCGAGGCGGCGGTGGGCATTGTGGCGGGATTCTTGAGGACGGTTCTGACCGGGCCAGCCGGGGAATTGGGGGCAGTTGCCGTCACCACCCAGAGCGGGATTCTTTTCAGCCTCTTCGGGGCGGTGGCGATCGCGGTGATGCTCAGTCCCTTGGCCGGGAGGGTGGACCAGCAAGGGCCGTTCCGCTCCTGCCTGACCGGACTGACTTCCATTGCGGCCGCCTTGGGACTGCTTTGGAGCGGGCAGGCATCCTGGGCATGGGTGGCGATGCTCTTGTACGGGGTGGGCTATGGGCTGGTCTTTCCGGCGGCGGCGGGAGCGATCGCCATCGCGACGGCCAAGGAGGAGAGGGGCCGGGGGAATGGACTGTTTAACTTCTTCTTCGACCTGGGGCTAACGACCGGGCCGGTGATGGCGGGGATTTTTGCGTATGCGTCGTCCGTGAATCCGTTTGTGACGGGACTTTGTTTTGTGGGGTTGGCAGGGGTGGGGCTAGTGCTTGTGGCTGGCAAAAAACCAAAGCATTAGGCCACCAACGGGCGCTTACGGTTACGATTACGTTTACGAAAAGTAAAAAGGGCGTGGATCCTTAGCCCTTCAAAAATCCCGGGAGCTGTTCGGGGCCGAAATCGGCGAGGATGCGACCGTCCATCTGCAGAACCGGGGCCTTGGTCTGGCCGGAGAGTTTCTTCATCTCCTCAAAGAAAACGGGTTTCGAGCGGACTTCGCGGCGCTCGTACTTCACGCCCAGTTTTTGCAACTCCTCCTCGGCGGCGATGCACCAAGGACAGCCTTCTTTGACGTAGAGGACGGCGGCCACGCCTCAGCTTACGCGGGGACGGCTTCGGAGCGGGAATTTTTCTTTTGGGAGAGGGCGGTTTTGACGAGGTTTTGGCCGAAGTCCCAGAGCGGGCCGGGAAACTTCCCGAGGTCGCTGAGGACGTCGTCGAACGCGTTCACGAACCGGTCGATCTCCTTCTCTCCAATAATCAGGGGAGGGAGGATCTTGACGATGTCGGAGTTGTGGGCGGCGACCTGGGAAAGGATCCGGTGCTTTTGCAGAAGCGGGGTGACGATCATCTGGGGGAAGAGGCCCTTGT
>CAZWQT010000146.1:0-1899 GCA_964635945.1 uncultured Akkermansia sp.
CAGATCGAGGCTTTTTTGGATTTGGAACATCCGCCGAAAGGGGCCACCAAGGCCGGAGGTGCGGACTTTTCCTGCTCCCCGCAAGCGATGAAGGCCTACCAACAGAAGCTTGAGTTGGGTTTTGGCGCAGGGTTTGGCCTGAAGGGGATCCGGGTGGTGGTGGATGCGGCCAACGGGGCGGCCTGGCAGACGGCACCCGAGATTCTGCGTGCCCTCGGGGCGGAGGTGGAGACCATCGCGGTCCGGCCGGATGGAAAGAACATCAACGAGGAATGTGGGTCGGAGCACCCGGAGAAGCTGATTACAGCGGTGAAAGGGAGAAAGGGGTGGATCGGCATCGCGCATGACGGGGATGCAGACCGGTTGGTGCTGGTGGACGAGGAGGGGGAGCGGGTGGACGGGGACGAGGTGATCGCGATGGCGGCCCTCGACGCGCTGGAGCGGGGGGCGTTACCCGGAAAAACGGTGGTGGTCACGGTGATGAGCAACCTGGGGCTGGAGGAGGCGCTGGCGGCAAAGGGCGGGAAGGTGAAGCGGACCCCGGTGGGGGACCGGTATGTGGCCGCAGCGATGCGGGAGGGGGGATTCACGCTGGGCGGCGAGGCGTCGGGGCACCTGCTCTTTACCGACGTTTCGCCGGCGGGAGATGGGCTGCTTTCCGCCCTGAAAATCCTGGATTTGGTGAAGAGGAAAGGGCAACCGCTGAGCGAACTGCGAAAAGGGATGAAGCGATATCCGCAGAAGCTGGTGAACCTGAAGGTCCGGCACAAGCCGGCGTGGGAAAGTGTGCCTGCCCTGGCGGCGGCGGTGCGGGAGATGGAAAAGTTCCTCGGGGCCAAGGGGCGGATTCTTTTGCGCTATTCGGGCACGGAGCCGAAGGTGCGACTGCTTGTCGAGGCGGACGAAGAGGATAAGATCCGAAGGGTTCAGGATCGGCTGGTGCCGGTGTTGAACGAACATCTGGGAGAATCCAATGAGTGAGAATGCACTGGACCAACTGAAGAAGTTCACCACGGTGGTGGCGGACACGGGCGATTTCGCCTCGATGAAGCAGTACGCGCCGCAGGATGCGACGACGAACCCCACGCTGATCGAGAAGGCGGTGGAGATGCCGGCTTACCATCCGCTGCTGGAAAAAGCGGTGGCCGAGGGGAAGGGAGGAGCGGGATCCAAGGAGGAGCGGGCCCGGGCGATCATCGACCGGCTATTGATCCTCTTCGGTTGCGAGATTTTGAAAATCGTGCCGGGGCGGGTTTCGACCGAGGTGGACGCGCGGCTCTCCTTTGATGTGGAGGGGACGATCGCCAAGGCCCATCACCTCATCGGCCTGTACAAGGCGGCGGGAATTCCGAAGGAGCGGATTTTGATCAAGATCGCCTCGACCTGGGAAGGGGCGGAGGCAACGCGGGTGCTGCAGAAGGAGGGAATCAACTGCAACCTGACGCTGCTGTTCTCGCTGCCGCAGGCGGTGGCGTGCGCCGAGGCGGGGGCGAAGCTGATCTCGCCGTTCGTGGGGCGGATCTATGACTGGTTCAAAAAGAGCACGGGCAAGGAGTATCGGGGGGCGGAGGATCCGGGCGTGCAGTCGGTGAAGACGATTTACGCCTACTACAAGAAGTACGGGTACAAGACGGAGGTGATGGGGGCGAGTTTTCGGAACATGGGGCAGATCGTGGAGTTGGCGGGGTGCGACCTGCTGACGATCAGTCCGGGCCTGTTAGGGGAACTCAAGGCCTCGACAGCCAAGATCGAGCGAAAGCTGGACGAGGCGACGGCCAAAAAGGATCCGATCCAGAAGATCCTCAACGACGAGAAGACGTTCCGATTCCTGCTGAACGAAGATGCCATGGCAACGGAGAAGCTGGCGGAGGGAATCCGTTTGTTTGCAGCGGATATTGT
>CAZWQT010000147.1:0-1887 GCA_964635945.1 uncultured Akkermansia sp.
GGGCGAAGGGAAACCGATCCCGACCGAGGCTGTTCGTTTCAGCGTAATGAATTATCAAATCGGCCCGCCGGGACGTCGGGCCCTACCCAATCCTCACCCCTTCCAAATAAACTCAACGGATTTGTCGATGCGCGGATCGAGGCTGTGGTGGACAGGACACCCGAGGGCAGCGGATTCGAGGAGCTTCCGTTGGGGATGATCCTTAGGCAGCGGAATCGTCACTTTGGACTTCAGCGCCACGATTCTTCTCGGTGAGTCGGCACTCATCTCCTTCACCGTCTCAACCGTTGCGCCCTCAATTTTGATCCCGTGCCGCTTGGCCATGATCCCCATAATGGTCGCCATACAGGCGGCCAAGGCAGTGGCCACGAGATCGGTCGGCGAAAAACTCTCCCCTTTTCCCTCGTTGTCGACAGGGGCGTCGGTGGCCAGCTTGGTGCCGGACGGACCGTGAACCGCCTCGCAGTGAAGCTGCCCCTCGTACCGGACGGAAATTTTTACGGACAAGGCGGGATCAGTCCTGGCCGGCGCCAGGGGAGCGGGCCCAACCAGCGGCAGAGCCGAGAAGAAACATAATGCCGGAGCCGGCGGCCGCCCCGAGAAGCACCTTCAGCAGCTCCAAGGTCATCGAACGCCGTTGGGCCTTGAAAGCCTGGTCGGTCCCGGCCCTCAGTCGGGCCTTCTGGACATCGGTCTGCTCCGAAAGTTTGGATATGAACTCGGCATCTTTCAGGGTCGTGCGATTCTGTTGGTTAAAATTCTGGACCACACTGGCGAGGTCGTTAGAGCTGAGCGCTTTCACCCGATCCACGGTGGTTTCCAACTGGCGGAGCTGCGCCTGGCTCTGGAGGGCAATTTGCTGCTCGGCCACGACAATCAGTCGGTTCCCAGTGATCAGCGCAGCCGCAATCACCAGGAGAAATCCGCCGGCGTAAACGAAGGGAACAAACGAAAGAAGCCGAAGAACAGTCCTCTCAAGCGGCAGTGAGATCGGGCGCGGCACGGCAAAGAGAACCCCCAAGGCCAAAAGAGCCACGGGAATCCTGTCCACCAAGCCCGAGGAGAAGCGGAAAGCCTGCAAAGCCCCACCAAAGGGATTGGATAAGAGCTGGAACAGGAGATCAATGCCCGCAAAGGCCAGCAGCCCGTAGCCGACGACGCGGGTGACTTGGGGAAGAACAGAGGAAGAGGTTTTCATGGAAGGCAGATTGAGAAGGCGAAGAGGGAAGTCCAGAGCCTAAACCGTTGCTATGACGATAAATGGTGAATAGGTGGTCGGCCGAGAACTCTCTCACAAGAGGCTTGATCTGCTCGTTTACGTTTACGTGAATGTTACGAAGTCTCGAAGGATAGGAAGAACGACGACTCGGTAGGGCGGCATCGATGAGGCCGCCTCGTGTCTCGCTGGAACTCCAAGGGCTCATCGAGGCGGGGTCATCGACCCCGCCCCACCTAACTCGGGAATTAATTGAAATCTCTCCCCGCAATAAAAAACCCCGCCTGATTGCAGGCGGGGTTTTAATGGGAAAAGTCCCAATCAGACGTCGTAGTACATGAAGAACTCGTGCGGGTGAGGACGCAGCCGCAGGGCGTCGTAATCCTTGATCCGCATCTCGATCATGGTGTCGATCATGTCCTTCGTGAACACATCGCCTTTGAGCAGGAACTCATGGTCCTTCTCGAGGGCCTGGACGGCGCCGAGAAGCGAGTCCGGTGCACTGGGCACCTTGGCCAGTTCCTGGGGCGGCAACTCGTACAGGTTCTTGTCGAGCGGATCGCCCGGATGGATCCGGTTCTGGATGCCATCCAAGCCCGCCATGAGCTGAGCCGCACAGGCCAGATACGGGTTCGCCGCCGGGTCGGGCGTGCGGAACTCGATCCGGACCG
>CAZWQT010000148.1:0-1810 GCA_964635945.1 uncultured Akkermansia sp.
AGGGTGTCGTCTCGATCCAAAAAAATGGCGGCTTTAGCCATGACGGCGGGAGGCCTCCAAAATTTCCGCCGAGCTGACGGTGGCGGTGCCTAGTTTCCCCACCACGATACCGGCGGCCAGGTTGGCGAGTTCGGCGGAGACGAGTCCAGAAAGCCCGGCTCCCAAGCCGGCGGCCAAAAGGGAGATGGCGGTGTCGCCCGCGCCGGATACGTCATACACCTCGCGGGCCCGGCTGGGGATTCGGTGCGGCTTTTGTCCGGGGCGGAAGAGAATCATGCCGTGTTCACCAAGGGTGAGAAGAAGGTGCTGGCACGCCCAGTTCACCAAAAGCTCCTCTCCCACGGAAATCCAGTCTTCCGGTTTTTGGGAGTCGGGCAGGCCCAGGGCGGTGAAGGCTTCGAGGCGATTGGGTTTCACCAAGGTGGCGCCACGCCAGTCGAGAGGGTTATGGACGTTGGGATCGATGGCGGAAGGAATGCCCTGGCGATGAGCGTCCTCGAGGATGCGGTCGACAAACGTCTGGTCAAACAGGCCCTTTCCGTAGTCCTCCAGGACCAGCGCGTCGCACCGGGGCAGAAGACGCGAGGCCTTTTGCAAAATGGCTGCACGGTTCTGAGCGGTCAGTCGCCCGGGTTCCTCCCGGTCAACTCGGACAACCTGCTGCTGGCGTGCCAGAACACGTGTTTTGACAATGGTGGGGTAGGAGGAGAATCGGGCCATGGCGGCCGTGCCGATTTTTCCGTGCCGGAGTAGACCCAAAAGTTTTGTCCCGGCTTCATCCTGGCCGATGCCACCGCTCAGCTCGGCATGGATTCCCAAGGCGGCAAGGTTGCGGGCCACGTTGGCGGCGCCTCCGGGATAGGTGGTCTCTTTTTCCACGTGGACCACGGGCACAGGTGCTTCGGGGGAAATGCGGGAGACGCGCCCGTAAATGAACTCGTCGAGCATTAAGTCGCCGACCACCAGAATCCGGAGTCGGCGAAAGCGGGCCAAAGCGGCCCGCAACTTGGCAGGGGAGAGGTGAACGTCCTGCATCGATGAATTATGCCGAAAAAGGTTTTCACGGCAACGCCTGAGGCTCTGCTCTTGGAAGCTGAAAGGCAGGGAGCTAGGTTGTTCGGGTGCTTTTTGACTACCATATGCACACGCCACTTTGTGGGCATGCCACCGGCCACCCGCGGGAGTATGCGGCCGAGGCTCTTCGGAAGGGGTTGGGGGAAATTGGTTTTTCCGAGCACAACCCCATGCCGACAAAATTTGATGACTGGAGGATGAATCTGGGTGATTTTCCGAAATATTTGGATCTTCTGGCCGAGGTCCGGGAGGAGCATCCCCAACTGCCGATTCGGTTGGGATTGGAGTGCGACTTTATTCCGGGTCGGGAATCGTGGGTGCGGGAGTTGGCGAAAAAAGCAGAGTTTGATTATTTGATTGGTGCCGTCCACTACATCACTCCGGACTGGGACGTGGATAACCCTCTCAAGCTCGATCGCTGGAAGCAGCAACCCGTCGAGGAGGTTTGGACCTGTTATTTTCGGGCCCTAGGCCAGGCTGCCCAAAGCGGCCTTTTCGACTTTTTGGCCCACCCGGATTTAGTAAAAAAATTTGGGCATATCCCCAAAGGGGACCTACTCCCGTACTACCGTGAGGCCTTGGATGCTATCGCGGCCTCCGGTATGGCCATCGAGGTCAGTACGGCCGGATTAAGGAAAGAAGTGGGCGAAATCTATCCCTCGCGGCAGTTTCTCCAGGAGGCTTTCCGGCGCAAAATTCCCGTGCTGATTTCGTCTGACTCCCACGCTCCGCAAGA
>CAZWQT010000149.1:0-1786 GCA_964635945.1 uncultured Akkermansia sp.
CCTGCACTTCTCTCGCCTCAATCTTCCTGCCCCCTTCCACCTCCGGCATGACCCGCGGTTTTCCCAAAAAAACCGTGTTGCCCGGATTCTCGAACTCCTCCACCCCGGTTTTTCGCCTCAAAAACTGATACGTCCCATTCATCCCCGCCGGCAGTTGAATCTTCGCTCCCCACTTCCCGTCCCCTTGCGGCGCCAACATCACTGCCCGCAACGGATTTCCTTCCCCAAGCTCTTCGGCATCCCCCAACACAAAAACAGCTTCCTTTAGAGAGACCTGAACCTCCAAGGAAAACTCTTGGATGCCCTTCGCGCTGGATAGCCAGGGATAAAAACCAAGAAAAAGAAGGAGAAAACGAAACACCCGTTCAGTTTATGGGACGAGAATCACCCTGACAAAAGAAGCATTCGGACTATCGGAGACGTCCACGCTAGCCGAGCAACTAGAACCGGAAGCCGTCACTTGCGAGCCACTGTTAACCCAATCTCCACTGCTCAGCGACGCCCTCTTCTGAACCTGGTATTTTTTCCCGGCAATCGACGGCCAACTGATCGCGAGGGTGTTTCCCGTGCGCTCAATATTGCCCACCTTGAAAGTGGATGAAGAGTCCACCGGACTGGTGCCCAAGGCGTTTTCCTGTGCGTTGGTGAACCCGTCCCCGTCCGGATCATTCGTTGCCACTCGACTGCCTCCGGTGATCCCGTACTCGGCCCACCAGCTGTCGGCAATTCCGTCGGTGCCGGGGCTGAAAGTAAGGGTCGAGGCCGTGGAAAAAATCGTCCCGGAATCCGCCAACTGCCGGGTGTGGGTCATCGCACCGATGTAGAGGTTGTAGGGAGTGTCCGGTCCCGCATTTTTGTTTTCCACGATCAGACGGGAGATAGCACCTCCTGCGGGGGCCAGCGTACCCGTAAGATTCGTACTGCCCGTGGACAAGTTGTAGGCAGTGGCGGAGGCGAGCGTCAGGGTGAGATTGAGTCCTGCATCCGTGTAACCCAACCCGGTGTCGCGGGCGGAGGTGATGTCCGTAATGCGGTAGTTGCTCTGCCCACCGACAAAATAAAAGCGGAACTTCACGTTTCCAGAGTTATCCGCCAAGGCAAATCCCACCTCGCTACCATTGTTGATCCAGTTGTTATCGAAGCGAAGGGCCAGGCTGTCTCCAGCGACCATCGCCGTATTCAAATTCCGGATCGCCGTTGAGCTGCCACCACTATTAGCCCAAAGCCCGAAACCGGTCGTGGATCCGACATTCATGTTGGTGGAATTGTTGGCCAAAAAGTGGCCGCCGCTGCCGGAGCTGGTCAAACTCCATGCCCCAAAACCTGTCCCGCCTGTGAGGCTATTGGACCAAGTCGTGTAATTGGCCGGACTGTCCGTGAGCGTCTGCGTCGAGGACGTGGCGTACGCCCCGCTAAATATCACTGCGTTCGCCCCTGCACCCAAGCCGATGGTCGCCGTCCACTCCCACCCATTGGGCTGGCTTCCGCCGGGAAAAGCCACCAGCCCCGTGGCCCCGGTGAGCGGATTGGACCAAGTCAGCCCGTTGGTAAAAGCCGATCCGGCCCGGCCCCGAAAGATATGAGAATTACCTGCCACCAATCCGGAAGCCGCCGGGTCCACCACGGTGATTTGGTTCGGATTAAGCGGAGCAAAGGACGTCGTGGCACTCAACGTAGCGGAGGAAGCCGACGAACCGGCCACGTTCACCGCCTTGACCGTGTAGGTGTAATTGTTTTCCGGCAACAACCCGGAATCCACATAGTTTGGATCCTGTGGAGTCCCAAT
>CAZWQT010000150.1:0-1768 GCA_964635945.1 uncultured Akkermansia sp.
TTTGCCATTTTGGATGCTGAGCCCGAGCCTGGCCACTCCCCTGCCCTCCCGCTGAAACCTTTGCCGCCAAGGCAAGGATCTGCTCGGGAAGTCCGGTTCGAAAATATCCAATTTTCCTACCGGAGCGGACGCGAGGTTTTGCATGGAATCAATCTCACGGTACCCCGGGGCTCTTCCCTCGCCTTGGTGGGGCCTACCGGAGCCGGCAAAACCACCCTCGCCTCCCTCGTTGCGCGCTTTCACGACCCGACCTTCGGTGAAGTTCTGGTGGACGGGGTCTCCCTGCGAAACATCCCCTTGGAGGAGGTTCGCCGGGAGGTTGGGGTGGTGACCCAGGAACCATTTTTGTTTCAGGCTTCCGTCCGGGAAAATCTCGAACTGGGCCGGCCTGCCGCCACAGATGGCGAAATCGAGCGTGTCCTCAAAGCCGCCTGTGCCTGGGATTTTGTGAAAGCTTTGCCCGACGGCTGGAACTCCAAGGTCGGCGAGCGTGGGGTTCGGCTCAGTGCCGGCGAGCGGCAGCGGCTCTCGATAGCCCGTGCCCTGCTCAAGGATCCGCCGGTGCTGATTCTCGATGAGGCGACCGCCAGCGTCGATACGGCCACCGAGAAAGAGATTCAGCAGGCTTTGGAACATCTGCTGGCGGGTCGGACCAGCCTGATCATTGCCCACCGGCTTTCGACGGTTCGCAAGGCGGATGCCATTGCTGTGGTGGATCAAGGCCGTATTGCTGAGCTGGGGAATCATGAATCCCTACTCCGCGCCAAAGGCCTTTATTCCAGGCTTTGGTCCATCCAGTCGGAACACGGCGAAATTCAGACGATCGAAGATCTTTTTACGGCCGGCAGGTAGGTCTGGGTAGCCTGCCCTCAGGGCCGTCCCTGCTAACTTTCCCTCCCCCTCCCCTGCTGTTAGGGTGCTTGGATGACCTCATCTGACCTTACTGCCGCCGAAGCCATCCGTCACCGCCGCAGCATTAAATCCTTCAAGCCGGATCCTATTCCCGAGCCCCTCCTACAGGAGCTCATCGATCTCATGCGTGAGGCCCCCAGCTCGTGGAACTTTCAACCCACCCGGGTGGTGGTGATCCGCTCAAAAGAACAAAAAGAAGCCCTTGCGGCCGCCGCTTGGGGTCAAAAGCAAATTCTTGAGGCACCGGTGACCCTCGTTTTTGCGGTTTCGATCCGTGGATGGGAAAAGCACATGGATGTAATTCTCAAGACGGGCGTGGATCAGGGGGCCTGGCCTCAAAAATTCGCGGACTGGATTCGCGCCAATGCTCCAGGCTTTCAGGATGGGCTCGGGGAGAAACAGCGGGAGTATGCCATGAAGGATGCTATCATCATGGCAACGACACTGGTCCTCGCAGCTGAATCAAAGGGCCTAGGGACTTGCTACATGAATGGATGGGACGAAAAAAAAGTAATGGAAATAATTGGTGTTCAAGAAGATAAAAAATATGGCATAGCTCTTGTTTTACCGCTTGGATATGCCGCCCAGCCCGCCAAAAATCCAGGCAGACTGGCGACCGGCAGCTTTGTCTTCACGGACAAAATTCCTGCTGGAAAGATTTGATCAATGAAGTCGGGCGATCACTTCGTCTTTCCAAAAAACTATGACGTGATCGTTGTTGGTGCCGGTCATGCAGGAATCGAGGCGGCTCTAGCCTCCGCCAGGATGGGATGTGAAACCCTGCTTCTCACCATGAATCTCGACAGTGTCGGTCAGATGAGCTGCAACCCGGCGATTGGCGGGCTGGCCAAGGGAC
>CAZWQT010000151.1:0-1752 GCA_964635945.1 uncultured Akkermansia sp.
TATGTGGCGACGGGATTTTTTGGAGAACTTGGCGTCAGCAACGGGGCCAACCCGGCGGGCGTGCCCACCAAGGGGCTGGACGGTTCCACCGCCTACCCGTTCGATCTGATTGCGCTGGAAGGGGTGGATGCGGAACGTTTCTGCCGCGAGATGACCGAGTGGGGCTTTAACGGGGTGAGCTTCCGCCCTTTTCGGTTCAAGCCTCCCACCGGCAAGTACCGCCATGTGATCATGTCGGGAGCCAAGGTGGTGATCGATCCCAAGGCGCCGGCCAATTTGACGGCGATCAATATCGCCGGGCTGGCTTATCTGCGGCGGATGATGCCCAAAAAGAACTTTTTTGCGGATGCGGAGAACACCCTGATGTTCGACAAGCTGAACCGGAGCCGGGAAACGCGGAAACAGGTGCTCGCGGGCCTGGGCTCGCGCCAGATCGTGGCCTCGTGGGAGCCGGGGGTGCAGCGCTGGCTGGAGGAGAGAAAGCCGTATCTGCTCTATCCGGAAACGCTCACGCCGGCGCGAAAAGTCCCCAATAGCGGACCCGCCAGGCTGAAACCTTAAAAATCGTCTGCCAAAAGGCTGGAGGATTGCCGTTTTCGTGAAGGTATCACGTGAACGAGGCAAAGGAGGCTGTCTTTAGCGGGCCGGCAATCCAACGGGCCAAGGGATGCGGCGGCGAAGAAGCCAGCCGACTCCGATCAGGTCCTGGATCCCGACCCAGGCACGCCCGGCGATGGTGTATTTGGAAACACCGGCACGGCGGGGTCGATGACGAACCGGCTTTTCCCCCAATCTGAGCCCGGCGGCCCCAAGGAGGGCGGGGAGATAGCGGTGCATGCCCTTGAAGGGGACGAGGAAGCGGACGTCCTCGCGCTTCATCACCTTGAGGGAGCAACCGGTGTCATGGGCGCCGTCGAGCAGAACGGAGCGCCGGATGGCGTTGGCGATTTTGGAGGCGATCCGTTTTTGCCAGGAGTCACGGCGGGGGGTGCGGATGCCGCAGGCAAAATCGGCCTGACCGGAACGGATCAGTTCCAGGAGTGCCGGGAGGTCGGCGGGGTCGTTCTGGCCGTCCCCATCCATCATGGCAGCGAAAGGGCGCGTACAGGCGAGGAGTCCGGCGTAGAGGGCGGGGCCTTGGCCGAGGTTTTTTGGAAAGTGGATCACGCGGATGCTTTTTTCGGCGTCGAGCAGAGCCGGCGTGCGGTCCTTGCTGCCGTCGTCCACGGCGATGATCTCGGCCCCGGGTACAGCCGTGCGGGCCTCGGCGATCACGGCCGAGATGTTGTCCTCCTCGTTGTAGAAAGGGATGATGAGCGAGAGATCGGCGGACATGGGTTACTTCCGGAAAAGGAGGGAGGGCATCCGGGCGGCGAGTTTGGGAAGCCATTTGGGGCCGACTTGCCGCCAAAGCCGGTCGGCCAGCTGGCCGATCAGCCAGGTGTAAAGAATGGCGAGGGGAATGGAGGCGAGGACATCGCTGGGATAGTGATCGCCGGTGTAGACGCGTCCGAGCGCTGCCAACCCCACCAGATACCATGGCCAGCGGAGGGCAGGTCCCCAGACCAGGCGCGCGCTCATGGCGGCGGCAGTGGCGTTGGCCACGTGGGAGGACGGCATGGATCGGCCATGTTGGACATCTTCCTCAGGGATTCCGGAGATCCGGACCACGGCCTGCCAGCGGTTTCCGGAAGGGCCGGGGCTGACCTCGCGCACGCCCTCCACCGCCTGGTAGGGGCGGGCCCGGTCAAA
>CAZWQT010000152.1:0-1746 GCA_964635945.1 uncultured Akkermansia sp.
TTTTTTTTTATCCGCTTCGGGGCCGGAGAAGACCTCGGCGTCAGGGTATTTTTTGACGAGATCCTTGGCGCGTTCGGCGGGGGCAACGGGTCTAGGTTCGGGCAACTTCAGGAGTCCACGGTCGCGCAGGTAAAGGCCGACCCCAACGAGGACGAGGCCGGTCACAACAGTCCAGACCAAGGTATCGCGGGATTTGCCTCTTTTGGCCATGGCGGATCAGTAAACGTCCTTCAGGTACCGTTTTTCGGTCTTCGAAAGGGTGACGGAGATGTACTCCTCGGCCTGTTCCGGGGTTTTGCCGCCATGCTTGGCCGCGACGGAGAGAAGAGCCTGATGGACGTCCTTGGCCATCCGTTTGGCGTCGCCGCAGACATAAAAGTAGGCGCCTTTTTCGAGCCAGCGCCAGAGTTCAGCGCCTTCCTGCTCCATGCGGTGCTGGACGTAGATCTTTTCCGCCTGGTCTCGGGAGAAAGCGGTGGAGAGCCTGTGGAGATGACCGGCCTTTTGGGCGGCGGCAAACTCATCCGCATAAAGAAAATCGGTCGCGGCATGTTGGTCGCCGAAGAAGAGCCAGTTGCGGCCGGTGTGGCCGTGTTTGGCCCGGTGCTGGAGAAAGGCGCGGAAGGGGGCAATGCCGGTGCCCGGGCCAACCATGATCACGTCGCGGTCGGGGGAGGGCAGGTGGAAGTGACGGGTGGGTTGGACGTAAACCGGAACGGAAGCGGCGTTCGCAAGGTCGGCCAGGTAGCCGGAGGCGAGCCCCTGTTTGGCGCGACCGTGGGTGGTGTATTGGACGACCGCAACAGTCAGGTGGACCTCGCCGGGACGGTGGTCAGGAGAGGAGGCGATCGAGTAGAGACGAGGAGCGATCTTATTGAGGAGGGCGGGAAGTTCGGCAGAGTCAAACTTCACGCCGGGGGCGTCGTTCATGACGTCAACGACGTCACGGTCGAAGACGTACTCATCGAGTTTCTTTTCGTCGGCACAGAGGGCTTGGAGTTTATCGCGGGCGGGGCCGGCGGCCTTGTCGGCAACGGCTTTCACAAACTTTTTTCCGGCGCGATTGAGGATGACGGTGGCGGCGAGGATTTCGCGGAGGGAGGCATCGCCGGTGAGGCCGAGTTTTTGGAGAAACTCGTCGACGAGGCGGTCGGGATTGCGGGGAACGACGCCGAGGGAGTCGCCGCAGGTATAGGTGGGGCCGGCGGAACCCAACTCAATCACGATGTGGCGGGTATCCTTGGCGGAGCCGGACTTGTTGAGGCGGGCGTTTTCGCGCAGGCGGGAGATGAAGGGGTTGTTGCGGTTAAACGGGGAGGCGGGGGCCTTGGCGGCCGTGGGCGCTTCGGACATGGCAGGGATCAGGCGTTGTCGTTCCCGATGGAGCCGGTGGGGCAGATGTCGAGGGCGCGCTGGGCGGCATCGAGTTCCTCGGGGGTCTGGGGCTGCTGGAAAAAGTAGACGTAGGTCTGGTCTTCATTGTACTTGAGGAGCTTGGGGGCCTCCTCGAGGCAGACGTGGCAGGGAGTGCAGGAGTCATCCACGTACCATTTGCCGGGAACGTTCTCCTTCAGGATGCGGGTTTTGTCAGCCACGGGGTGAATAATAGACAATTGTGAACGATCGGCAATTCAAAGAGGGGTTTAGCCGTTTCGTCCTAAATCAGGAAGGAGGGCAAACAGCTGAGAGTGAAGTGCCCGGGGCGGGGGTCGAACCCGCACGGGGATTTCTCCCCAAGGGATTTTA
>CAZWQT010000153.1:0-1734 GCA_964635945.1 uncultured Akkermansia sp.
GGCGGTCTGGGAATAGATGAGAAATTCGCCCCGAGGGCGGAGCTGGGTGCGGAGGGAGTCGATCAGTGGCTGAACCGGAGTACCAGGCTCCAGGTGAAGGGCGAGGCTGGTGAGATTCAGATCCCCGGTGATCTTTTGGTAGATGGCGCGATCGAGAAGGATCAGGCCGGATTCGGTGGTGTAGTCGCGAAAGACGGCGGCCACCCGGATGGCGCGCCGGCCGCTCGGCGTGGGAAGGGAAATGGTGTCGCCAGGCTTGAGCTGGCGGCGCCGGGCAAAGTTCTCGGAAATAAACGCATATTCCCCGGTCCGGCAAAGTTCATACGGATCGCCAGGAAGGGAGGAGAGGATCGGGAGGGGGTTGTGGGTCTTGAGGACGTCCAGCTTGCAGGCGGCCAGCTTGGCGGGGGCGCCATCCAAAAAGAGGCGGATCTCCCGGTAGCTGCCCACGGCACGGATGCCAGGGAGGGCGAGAGCCACCGCCTCCGCTTCGGGATCCAGCGGCTCCAGCGATCCGGCGACAAGGTTGGTGGAGGGGGCGATAAAAAGATCGGCCCGGATGCTGTCGCCGATCCAGCGGTCCACCGTGGCGCGGAAACTGTGGACCATGATGGCGACGCCGAGGGCCATCCCGACCGAGACGGCGAGAGCGGCGGAGGCAAGCCCGTGGCGATGAAGTCCGCGCAGGAAGAAAGACCGGGCGAGGATCCATCCGGGGACTCGGGCCGGGGGAATCCGGGCCAGGAGTCGCGCAACCATGGGAGCGGCGAAGGCGGCGGTGAGCAGGACCCCGAGGGCGGCGAGGAAGCCGGTCCTGGGAATGCCACGAAGGGCGGTGAGTGAAAATAGTCCTGCGGCCGCGAAACTGATGAGCGCGGGCAGCAGAAAGCGGTGGGAGCGGGAGGTTGCGCGGTCGGAAATATTTCCGAGTTGCAGGGCATCCACGGGGGAAACCTGCGCGGCTTCGCGGGCGGGCCACCAGGCGGCGAGGGCCGCGGCGATCAGTCCGGCGACGATGGCACCGATGAGGCTCGCGGGGCTGACGATGACATCGCGCATGCTTAGCAAGACGTAGTGGGAGGTGACGGTGGAGGCGACGGTGCCGAGCAGGTGCCGGGCCACCTCCAATCCGGCCCAGACTCCAAGGGCGGAGCCGGCCAAGGCCAGCAGCAGGGATTCCCCGACGATCAGAAAAGTGAGGGCACGGCGGCCCAGTCCGAGGGCGCGAAGTAAGCCGAATTCCGAGCGGCGGCGGGCCACGTTGGCGGCGACGGTATTGGTCACCAGAAACATCCCGACGACCAAGGCGATGAGGGAAAGGGCGGTGAGATTCAGTTGGAAGGCGCCGAGCATTCGTTCGACTTCACGGCCGCGACGCTCGGGCGAGCCGGCCCGGGCGTGGGCGGGCAGATGAGGTTGGAGTCGGGCGGTGAGCTCTGCGCGGGCGGCATCCTTGTCTGAGGCGGAGTCGGTGCGCAGAAGGGTTTCAATGCGGTCGATCTGGCCACCGAGCTGGAAGCGCGACTGGACGGTGGCGATGTCGGCCAGGGCGAGGTGATCGTCGGCCCCGACGAGGTCGTCGGAAGGTTCGAGAAGAAAGCGAACGCGGAGAGTGGTTTCCTTCCCTCCGTGGACGGCCCGGAGGGTGTCGCCGATTTTCAGGCCGAGGCGGTCGGCCAAGGGGCGGGTGACGGCGATGGTGTCGGCCTCGGAGACAAAGGCGATCGCATCGGC
>CAZWQT010000154.1:0-1711 GCA_964635945.1 uncultured Akkermansia sp.
GCCAAGGATTTTCTTTAAAACCCAGCCAATCATGAACTTGGCACCCTACCCGAACTCGCGCCTTTCTCCAACCTTCATCCTAATCCTTCCACCTTCCACCGCCGCCTTCGGCGGCCTGGTCCCACCCCGAATCGAACGGGGATCCGCGGTTTAGGAAACCGCTGCTCTATCCTTTTGAGCTATGGGACCTGGAGATCAAAACCCTAACCTCTCCCACCTCCCCGCAAAAGCCCCACCTTCCCTAGTAAAACTATCGTTTCCTTCTCCTCAGGATCCCGAGAGCCATCAGTCCCAATCCAACCAAACCCACCGTCCCCGGCTCCGGCACGCTCTCCACCTGCACCTGCAGCACCGCCCGTTCCGTCAACCCTGTCCAACCGCTTCCGGTGTTCTGCATTAACGCCCCCAGGCTGCCCGACCCGTTCGTCGCTGTGTCCGTCGTCACCGGCAGATTGGCGTAGGTGCCCAACGTGGCCCCTCCGCCCACGTAAAGAAACCTCAGCGCCAACCAGTAGGTGGTGTTCGCCTGGATCACCGGATCGCTCCAGACGGGGTTCGCCGCATAATAAAAAACGGCGATTCCGGAGGGATAGGCGGAAAGCTGCCCGGATGGGGTCAACAGACTCCCCGGCGTTCCTCCGGCATCACTCATCAGGCTCCACTCAAACACACTTTCCACCTCCGGTTCGCCGCCTTCGCTTCCGTAGCCCGGATCAAACGGCCCCAGGGCGGTTTGCAGTTGCCAGGAAAAGCGGTGCAGCACGTTTCCGTCCTGATCGTAATCGCCGGGATTCAGCAGTCCGGTGGTGAACTGCTGCGCAAAATATTTGTTGTACGTGAACGCGGTCGTCGGATTCGCTGTGGAGCCCGCCCCCAGATTCCCCACCGCCTCGACCAAACCCTGCGCCCCAGCGTGGCCACACCCCATCGCCGCCACCACCCCCGCGATCAGTAATTTCTTCACCTGAGGATATCTTACTTCACTTCCCCGCTTTTTCTACGCCTTTCTCCAACCTCCTCCCCATGCCCAACTTGAGGTCACAGTTTGTGACATCAAGTTTGCAAGTCCCTCTTTTGCACTGGGATATCTAGCCTGTCTTGACCGGTCGCAATTTGCGACCACCTCCCCGCCCCACGATCTCGCAGCCCGGGGGTTGTCGCATTCTGCGACAACCTACCCCTCCCTTCTTACCCCTTTTTCAACCCCTTTTGGAAGCCGAGGCCGGTCAATAGCCGGTGGACATCGTCTTCCAGTGGCTTGTTCCGGGTCTGATGCCGGTGCTTCCGCTGAATGCGCGGTAGCTCTTCATGAATCTTGGAAACCACCTCGAAAAAGGTTTTCCAGTGTACTTTGCTGATTCCGTTCATCACTTAATTGAATTTTTCATGATTCTGCTCGAAGTCAAGGAGGGCCTGGGCAAAAGCCTCCTCATGGGTCAGCCCTGGCATCCACTTCTTGAAAACCAGCCTTCCATTTTGATCCACCACATCCAAATGCGGGACCCCGTGGCAGGTGTCGTACCGGGCAGTCAGCCTCCACTTCCCATCCTCTTGGATTTTCTCAAGACGGATCACAAATGAGACCATCTGCCCCTGCATCGTGACGTATTCCACCGCCAGTCGCACCCCCGGCACCAGCAACCTCCAATAGTCCCTCTCCCCCATCTAGGATTAGACTTCGCTTTTCCAAAAAAGATGCGGTCCTCTGTAA
>CAZWQT010000155.1:0-1708 GCA_964635945.1 uncultured Akkermansia sp.
AGGGATTTTTCGTCGCAAATCCTTCGCGAGAAAGCTTGGCGGAGGAGGGGTGCCTAGGTAGGGTTTTCAGGCCTTGTCGCTGATTCCCAGAAATTTGGGAGAAGGGGATGGGGCCAAAATAACGTCCGCGCAAGCGGACACCGAAACAAAAACCATATTCCCTAGAAAGGGAAGTTCCGCCCAAGCGGGATCATAAGCGGATAGGAGAGACAGAACTATGATGGCAACAGAAGCGGAAGTGAAACGGCTGTTGGAGGCGGGCGTCCATTTCGGACATCGGACCGATCGGTGGAACCCCAAGATGAAGGAATTTATTTTTGCCCCCCGGAACGGGATCTACATCATTGATCTCTCCAAAACCGCGGAACAGATCCGCAAGGCGGCCGAGTTCCTCCGCAACGCGGTCTCCCAAGGCGGACGCGTCCTTTTCGTCGGCACCAAAAAGCCCGCCCAGGAAGTCGTGAAGGAGCTGGCCGAGCGCACCGGCTCCCATTACGTCAATGGCCGCTGGCTCGGTGGCACTCTCACCAATCTCACCACCATCCGGCGCAGTGTTGGCCGCCTGAAAAGCATCGAGGAAAAGGAAAAATCCGGCGCCATGGATCTTATGCCCAAGAAAGAGGCTGCCACCCTTCGCCGAGAAAAGGCAAAGCTCGGCCGTAACCTTGCCGGGATCCTGGAAATGGATAAAAACCCCGCGGCGGTGGTCGTGATCGATCTGACCCGCGAGGACATTGCCGTGCGTGAGGCGCACCGGCTCCATATCCCCGTCGTGGCCCTGGCCGACACGAATGCCGACCCTGATCAGGCCACCGTGCCGATCCCCTGCAACGACGACGCAATCCGCTCGATCCGCGCCATCCTCGAGCCTCTGGCCGAGGCGATCGAGGAGGGGCGCCGTCATGCCCCCGCCCAGCCGGCATCTGCTCCTTCGGAGGAGCGAAAAGAGAGCGGGGAAAGAAAGCCCCGCGGCAAAGGCCGATCCCCCCGACGGGAAGGCGCCAGCCTCGCGGCTTAAGCGGTCCGCCCCTTTAACCCCAGGAGAATTCCATGAGCACTGCGACTGTTATTGATCCCAAGATCGTCAAGGAACTACGTGACCGGACTAACGCCGGCATGATGGACTGCAAAAAGGCCCTCACCGAGGCCAACGGAAATATGGAGGAGGCGGAAAAGATCCTTCGGAAGAAGTTTAACCTCGCCGCCGGCAAAAAGGCCGGCCGCGAGACCCGGGAGGGCGTCATCGCCTCCTACATCCATCTCGGCGGCAAGGTGGGCGTGCTCGTGGAGGTGAATTGCGAGACTGATTTCGTCGCCAAGAACGAGATCTTCCGCGAGCTGGTCAAGGACATCACCCTGCAGATCGCCGCGGCCAGCCCGCTCTACGTGGGCCGCGACGAGGTGCCTGAAAAAGCGCTTCAGGAAGAGAGGGAAGTGGCCGCCGCCCAGATCAAGGGCAAGCCCGCCCCGGTGGTGGAGAAGATCGTTGCCGGCAAGGTGGAGAAGTACTACAGCACCGTCTGTCTGCTGGAACAGGCGTTCGTGAAGGATGCCAATCTTACCATCAAGGATGTGATCAGCTCCAAGATCGGAGAGTTGGGCGAGAACATCGTCGTGCGCCGCTTTACCCGCTACGCCGTGGGCGAGGGGGCAAAGGAAGTTTCAGCCGAAGGAGCCACAGCCTCTTAATTCTCGTTTACCTTTACGT
>CAZWQT010000156.1:0-1702 GCA_964635945.1 uncultured Akkermansia sp.
GCCGTGGCTTCCTTGGTCGTGGGATTGAAATGAACCTGGTCAGCCATCAACACGTCCCCGCCATAGGTGACGGTGACGTTATCTTCCGCATAATAAATGCCCCCCTCGTACCGATTGGCACCATCCGAAGTGATCTGCAGCGGCGGCTCAACGGACTCAGGGGGCTCCGAGGTCTGCCCCAAAAGGCCAGAGCTCCCGGCAAGCCACCCGACCAAGGCAAAAAGCCCCAGCATCCATGAACTCTTTATTTTCATGATATTACGTAAAAAGTGCTAGCAATTTTATCGGCTTTGGACAGAGAAAAACATCCCCAAATCGAATCCAGGTATTTTATGGGCTATTTACTTAATGAACAACTAGTTAAGACTCCATTCGAGCATCTTTTCTATGGGTGCTTTTGCCTTTTGCACAACCTCCGGATCCAAAACCACCTCGGGACTCATATTTTCCAAAGCGGCCACTGCCTTCTCCAAAGTATTCATCTTCATGTAGCGGCACTCGGAGCAGGCACAGTGATCTGTCGGGCCCGGGATGAAGTTTTTGTCCGGCAGTTCACGGCGCAAGCGATGCAACATTCCCTCCTCAGTGACCACAATGAAGGCTGAGGCCGGGTTGCTCCGGCAAAACGAAACCATCTTTTCCGTGGAGCAGACCTCGTCCGCCAAGGCCCGCACCGCCCGGGTGCATTCGGGGTGGGCCACCACCGGAGCCTCGGGATGTTCTTTCCGGATCTTGTCGATGGAGGAGGCGGTAAATTCCATGTGCACATAACAGTCCCCGTCCCAAAGCCGCATGTTCCTGCCGGTTTTCTGCATGACCCAGTCCCCCAGATTCCGATCGGGCAGAAATAGAATTTCCCGGTCGGCCGGCACACGCTGCACGATCTTCTCGGCATTGCCCGAGGTGCAGATCACGTCGCTTTGTGCCTTCACTGCCGCCGTGCAGTTGACGTAAGAGACCACGTAGAGTCCGGGATTTTTCTGCAGGTAGGCCGCGAGCTGGTCAGCCGGACAGGAGTCCGCCAAGGAACAGCCGGCATGGAGATCCGGCATCAGGACTTTCTTCCCAGGATTCACGATCTTCGCCGTCTCCGCCATGAAATGAACCCCGCAGAACAGGATCACATCCCCTTTTGCTTTTTGCGCCGCGTAACTCAGACCGAGGGAGTCCCCCACGTAATCGGCCACCTCCTGAATTTCCCGGCGTTGGTAGTTGTGAGCCAGCACCACCGCGTTTTGTTTTTTCTTCAGCTCAACGAAACGCTGCTGGAGAGGAGTCATGACGTAAGGATGGACTCATTTCAGACGGCGGACAAACGGGACCGATTTTGGAATGACAAATCCAACAATCCTGCTTTATATGAACCTTATGGATGAAGGTCGCACCGGCTTAGGCCTTATTTTTCTTCTCGTGGCTTTTGTCGTCTGCGGTGGGATCGTGATTTGGCTGATCGTATCTGAAGGAATCCGGCATACCCGCCAGTCTTCGGAAGACTCCCCGCGCTCTTAATCCACACCCTCGTCGGCGGGCAAAAGAAATGCCAACGCCCTCGGCAACCGCTCTCGCCAAGCCTTCTCGTTGTGTTCTGCCCGGATACCGGGCTGGAACCAAAGATCCCGCCAGATCACCGCCCCGCTTTTCACCCAGTGCTGGTAAATGCGGATCACGTCGGGCCAGTAGCTCCTTCCCTCCCGCGTCCCCA
>CAZWQT010000157.1:0-1685 GCA_964635945.1 uncultured Akkermansia sp.
CTGTTCGAGGCCGTCGGCTTGGGCGAAAAGTTGATCCGGAACCACTTCACGGAAACCTCCTCGCAAGTCGGCGGCATCGGCCTGGATGAATTGGCGGATGAGACGATCCGCCGCCACCAGGAAGGCTATGCCGCCGCCTCTTCGGCCGAGCGGTTGCCGGATGCCGGACTCTACCGCTGGCGCCGCGACGGGGAGATGCACTCCATCACCCCGCCGGCGATTCAGGCCCTCCACTCCTTTGTCGGACTCAAGGGAGCCGACCAGCGGAACCAACCGGCCCAGTACCGCGCCTACGTGGACGCCCTCTCCAAGAACACCCCGGTGACCATCCGGCATCTTCTCCGTCTTCGCCAGGGACGGACGCCGATCCCGATCGACGAGGTGGAGCCGGTCGAGGACATCCGCCGCCGTTTCACCACCGCCGGGATGTCCCTCGGCGCCCTTTCCCCCGAGGCCCACGAGGTTCTTGCCATCGCCATGAACCGGATCGGCGGAAAGTCGAACTCCGGGGAAGGCGGCGAGGACCGGGCCCGCTTCTCCACCATGGAAAACGGCGACTCCAAGAACAGCCGGATCAAACAGGTCGCTTCCGGCAGGTTCGGGGTCACTGCCGAATACCTCGCCAGCGCCACGGAGCTCGAGATCAAGATCGCCCAAGGCGCCAAGCCAGGCGAAGGCGGCCAGCTTCCCGGACATAAGGTCTCCCCGCTCATCGCCACCCTCCGCCGCTCCACTCCGGGTGTGATGCTGATCTCGCCACCGCCACACCACGACATCTACAGCATCGAGGATCTCGCCCAGCTGATTTACGACCTCAAGCAGGTCAATCCCCGCGCCAAGGTTTGCGTGAAGCTCGTCGCCGAAGCCGGCGTGGGCACGATCGCCGCCGGCGTGGCCAAGGCCCATGCCGATGTCATCCTTGTCGCCGGGCATGACGGGGGCACGGGCGCCTCCCCTCTTTCTTCCATCAAGTACGCCGGCAGTCCTTGGGAACTTGGCGTCGCTGAAACCCAGCAGGTCCTCCTGCTCAACGGACTCCGGAACCGCATCACCCTTCGCACCGACGGTGGCATCCGCACCGGCATCGATATCGTCATCGCCGCCCTGCTGGGAGCCGAGGAGTACAATTTTGGCACTACGGCACTCATCGCCCTCGGTTGCGTCTTCGTCCGGCAGTGTCACCTCAACAACTGTCCGACCGGTGTGGCCACGCAGGACGACAAGTTCCGGGCCAAGTTTCGGGGCACCCCCGAGGCGGTGGTTGACTATTTCAACGCCGTCGCCCAGGACGTGCGGGAAATCCTCGCCTCCCTCGGTGTCCGCAATCTGAACGAGATCATCGGCCACCCCGAATTTCTGGAAACCTTCGTGCCGGACAACCATCCCAAGGCCGGCACGGTTGACCTCAAACCGCTCCTCACCGTGCCGGACATCGATCCCCTGGCCCCTCGCCACCACACTTGGGAACGCAACGACAAGCTGGAGGATCAGCCCCTCGATGCCCGAATTCTCCAGGACGCCAAGGACGCGTTACAAAAGAAGCGGAAAATCAAACTCTCCTACAAGATTCAGAATGTTCACCGCTCCGTCGGAGCCCAGCTGAGCGGCGAGATCGCCTACCGTTATGGCGACGAGGGCCTGGCCGACGGCACCATCCAGATCAAGTTGGACGGCTCGACCGGGCA
>CAZWQT010000158.1:0-1671 GCA_964635945.1 uncultured Akkermansia sp.
AGGGTGCGCAGCTCCCTGGCGCTGTAGCCGAACTTTTCGTGAAAGGCCCGGTTCATCCCCAGAAAACGGTTCTTTTCGTGCACCTTTCCGAACTCCACATGCGCGGCCGGCAGCGGCAGCTGTTCGAAGAACTGGCGGAACTTTTTTTCACTCTGGTCCAGCTCCTTCTGGGCCCGACGCACCTCCGTCAGGTCCGTGGAAAGTGCAAAAAAACCGCGGGGCATCTTGAAACCGCTCCAGAGCATCTGTTTTTCGCTGCCGTCCTTGCAGCGCATCCGGAACTCCATGGGCGCCATGATGTCACCCACGTTCTTCAACCGGGCAATCTGGCCAAAAAATTTGTCATGCATCTCCTTGCGGTATTTGGGATCCGGGTAGGCCTTTTTCATCCACGCCTCCACGTTGGGCAGCTCTTTCCTTCCGTAGCCAAACACCCGATGGACGGCCTGGTTGGTGGAAAAGACCGGGTTTTTCCCGTAATCCTCGTGGCCAAAGTCCACGTGGGCGGCCGGGGTGGGCATCTTTTCGAAGATCATCCGGAAGAGAGCCTCGCTTTGGGCCAACTGCTGCTCGGCTTTGATCCGCTTGGTGCGGTCCACAAAGGTCGTCAAAAGATAGTCCCCCAGGATCACTCCCCCAACCTCCACGACCAGATCCCGGCCGTCCTTGGTCCGTACCCGGTCTTCCGCCACCGGCATGACCCCGCCGTTCCGGCGGGCCCAACGGATGTCCCGCAACCACTCCTCGATGATTTTTTTGCGGTACTTTGGCTCGGGAAAGGCCCGGCGAAACCAATGATTCAGGTTGCGGGTCTCCTTGAGGGTGTATCCGAACAGTTTTTCGAAGGCCTCGTTCACCTCCAGGCAAACTCCCAGGCTCCGGCCTTGGTGAATGTCATCAATGACCATGGGAATCGGCGATTTTTTGAAGAACCTACGGAAAGGTCCGTCATCCCAAGCTCCGTATGAGGAGGGGGCAGGAGCGGTCCGGCCTTTTCTGGTTTTGACGGTCTTTACTTTGGCCCAGGGACTCAAGTACTTCATTTTTATAAGGATAACTTACATCTAAAAATACCGAGCGCTCGGTATTGTTCGAAAAACTTTTTACACTTAAAACTAAAAGAATGTTTGGACGTTCCAATGGATCAAAAGCCGATGTCACCGAGGCCCCCTCCTCGGACTCCCCGGAATCTTCTCCGCGGCCCAAAAGCCATTCCCCCCGGGGGGGGACGATCATCACCGATCAGGTGGAACTCAAGGGCTCCCTCGCTTTCGACGGCAACCTGGAGTTCAACGGCACCTTTGAGGGCGAAATCATCTCCACCGGGACTCTTTGGATCGGACCCGATGCGGTCCTTAAGGGCGATGTCCAGGCCGCCAAGGTGGTCCTCCACGGCAAGATGCACGGAAACATCACCGCCACCGAATCCGTCGAGGTTTGCGACCAAGCCCAGCTTCACGGCGATGTCCGGGCCGGAAAATTCATTGTCTCCGAGGGCGCCGTTTTCCGCGGCCGCTCCGAACCCCTGGAAGGCAAAGCTCCCTCCCCCGATTTCCTCCCCACCTTCCGCCACCTCATTCCCAAACTGGCGTAAGGTTTATCGTTTTCGCTAGGCAGGGCGGGCTCGATGAATCCCCCCGCGCAAGCGGACATCCACCATCGCCGGAGGCG
>CAZWQT010000159.1:0-1629 GCA_964635945.1 uncultured Akkermansia sp.
CCCTGCCAGCGCAGGTCTTTGAAAGCTTCGATCAGGTTCACGTGGCCACCCTAAACCGAAAACTTGCAGTTGAGAACGATGGATTCGAAACGAGTCGTTTACGGCTACGTTTACCTTTACGAGGACCTTGGATTTGGGATTTTGGGCCGCCCCGGCAAGGAACCCGTTTCGATGGATCGGATCAGCCCACCAAGCATTTGGGAAACACGAACAGAGGCTTCCATCAGCCTTTCAAAGGCTTCCCCTTCCAAATAATCGAGATCTTTGGCAATGATGATCTGAGTGCGGAGCTCTCCGGCTGAACCTTTGGCAACCCCTAGGAAGCTTCGAAGTTCTGCCTGCGAATTTCTCTCCACCCCCTCCGCGATATTGCAAGGAATGGATATCGCCGAACGTTGCATTTGAGCTCGAAAGGAGAAATCACGGCACCGCTTGATGTTTCGGTAGATATCCAAGGCAAGGATCCTTGCCAGCTTCCAGACATCCAATTTTTCAAAAGTCTCCATAAAGGATTAAACCTTGAATTAAGAAAAAAGATGCGGTGATTTTTATTTTTAATCCAAACCCTTATGTTGGAAGGGTTTCATCATCGTAAACGTAACCCTAAACGTAAACGATTGCTTCAGCTGTTTACTTTGAGCCCGGAACCTGAATCTCCGCCCGATCCAGCTCCTGCCCTTCCCGCCCCAGGCTCCTGACCACTGCCTGGTGCGCGGTCAGGGTCACCACATTGATATAATTTTCCTCCGCCCGGCACTTGGCCAGCCGGGCCGACTCCTCGCAGATCGCCTCCCGCGGCTCCACCCCGATCGCCCCGTTGCCAAACACCATCACCTTCCGCCCATTTTTTCCCTCCGTCTCCACCCGCTGCAGGTCGTGATCATGGTGGTTCAATACCCCGGCGGCCCGCGACTTTTCGATCAGCGGAATCCAATGATCCCGCGCAAAGCCGCTCATCGGCTGGGTGTTCCATTTCCGTGCCGAGGGATAACTGGCCACATGCCAGGAGACAAAGAGCCATGGCACCGCTTTCCTCCCCGCCAGACTCTTCTCCAGCCAACCCGTCTGCCGCTCCATCGGCGTGATGTGACCCGAGTCCAGCATCAGCAGGGAGAGATAGTCACCGAAATCAAGGGCCACCGGCTCCTCCGTCCGGTACAGGCCCCCAAACAGCGCGTAGAAAAACGGGGCGCGCTTCTTCATCTGCTCAAAGGTGGCCCCCTCCTGCCAATACCCTCCCTTAACCTCGTGGTTGCCGATCCCCGCCACGAAAGGAATGAGCCGCCCATCCGGCCGACGGGTCGCCCGGTGGTACATCTGCCAAAAGGCGATCTCCTTGGCCACGTCCACCCCTTCGCTGTAGGCCAGGTCCCCGCCGACATGGATGAAGAGGGGATCCTGCCGGGCCGCGACCTCATAAATCTTCTCAGCCACCTGGGTCACATCACTGTCCCCACCCTCCGCAAAGGTGAGCCCCTTTTCCAAATTGGCCGGAGCAGTTCGGAATCTCATCTCCGGGGAATCCCCCACCCGAAAGACATACTCCTTTCCCGGCTCCAATCCCGTCCAGTTTGCCTTCACCAAGTCCCAGCGCGGCAACCCGCTCTTTTGGGGATCCGGGAACGCGGC
>CAZWQT010000160.1:0-1616 GCA_964635945.1 uncultured Akkermansia sp.
TCCCGCCGGAACAGTAGCCGGCAGGGATTCTCCGGATGGTCCTCCTTCCACATCTTGCCCACCCACGAAACGGCCCAAGTGTCCCCCGGTTCCCGCTCCACATCCCGGCTCATCGCCGTCAGCACCAGCCGCTCCGGTCGCTCCCGGCACTCCAACACCACCGGATACCGCACGTTCCTTTTCCGCAGATACAGTTGGAATTCCAGCCTCCATCTCCCCCGCCGGCACCAAAGAGTGTGACCCAGATTCGCCCCGGCCACGAACTCTTGGCACAGCGCAAATACCCGTGGTTTCTTCATTTTCGGCAAAGCCAACCCCAGCAACGGCTGCACGGCCCCTTCCCCGGGGATCACCTTCTTCTTTAAGGGATTGTCCAGTTTCCATTCGATATGGCGCCGAATCATCTGGTTTCCTGCAACCACGCATGCTTCATGCAACTCCAGCTCCAGCCGGTCACCGGGGATGCCCGGATCCTTCAACCCCTCAAGGCAAGGGCGGTGCACCAACACCTGATCCGGCCACTGCCCGTCCGCCGCCAACTCCCACCCGCAGTTCCCAAACTCAATTCCCAGCCGGCGGGACGACCCATCCCAGCGCAGGACTGCCGGCTCACGACCCTTATGCTTTTCCGCCGTCTTGGCCATCGTCCGGACCGCCCGCAAAAACTCCTTCTTGGACACCGTGATCTTCATTAATTTTCGAGTTTTAAGACCGGCTTTTCAACGTTCCCGTCATTTCCACAGCGGCCTCCTATTTACCTGTCGACAACCTGTCGATCTGCTCCGGGGGGACCATTCAAAGGACTATAGAAAAGTTCCGCTGTCCGGCCCTGCTCGAAAATCCATGGACCCAACCTTCGGTTTTGTATAGAGCTGGCTGGCCATGGCTTCTTTCCCCTTACGTCTCTCACAGGGACACCTCTTCACTGTCCTGGATGGCCAAACCTGGTTGGTTGACACCGGAGGCCCCCAAAGCTTTGGCAACCCAGGCGCTCTGGTCATCGGCGACAGACCTTTTCAGATCTCGCCCAGCTACGCCAACCTGACGCCCGAACAGCTCTCCGGTTTTGTGAAGGAGCCCTGTGCCGGCCTTCTCGGCATGGACATTCTCTCCCAGTTCCACCTCACCTTGGATGTCCCGGGGCAAACCATGATCCTTTCCCCCGCGCCCCCGGCGCCACATGGCACCCGGTTGACCCTGCGTTTTTTCATGGGGATTCCCATCCTCGAGGCGGAAATTGGAGACTCCCGCCAGTCCCTCTTTTTTGACACGGGCGCCCAACACTCTTACTGGCAAAACAACGGTCTGACCCGCTTCCCACCGGAAGGCACCGTCAGCGATTTTTATCCCGGTTTCGGTCAGTTTGAGACCGCCCTCCACCGGGTGCCTTTGCACCTGGCAGGAAAGACCCGGGAGTGCCTTTTCGGACGGTTGCCGGATCTGCTCGGTATGACGCTGAAACTGGCCGGTGTCCACGGGATCCTGGGAAACGAAGTCTGCCGCAATCAGAAGGTCACCTTCCGCTTCCCGGAAAGCTGCGTGGACCTCGGCTGATTGTCCTACATTCATAGGAAAATAGGATGATGCAGTTTTTCTCATCTTTGACTCCAACTTCA
>CAZWQT010000161.1:0-1552 GCA_964635945.1 uncultured Akkermansia sp.
CGGAGTGCTGGCTGATCGATGTTCCTTGGTTCTTGGTTTTTTGCACGCCGGATTTTTGTTGGTTTTCCTCCCGGCGCCGGCGGCGCTGGGAGAAGGCTTTGGCCCGTCGCTCCTCCACGATGGCCTTCCTTTGGCCGTCGTGGGCTTGCTGCGGGGTGACGAAGTCGATGCCCGAGTGGTAATGCTCGGTGTCGTACCAGTTGAAGTACCGGGTGAAGTAGGTCACGGCCTCGCGATCATCCAGGAACCGCCCCGGGTATTCCGGGGCGCGCTTGGCGGTGCTGAAGGCCGACTCGATGAAGGGGTTGTCGTTCGGGGTCCGCGGACGGGAGAACAACTGCGGCATGCCGTGGTCTTCGCAGAGCCTCTGGATCGGCTTGGCCTTCATCTGACGGCCGCGGTCGTTGATGATTTCCGGCCGTTGGTCTTCGGGCAGGTCGAGGATGTTCTGGTCGGTCAAAGCGCCCTCGAGTAGCCATCGGGATTCCTCGGCGGTCTGTGCCCAAGCGATGCGCCACTGGATGGTCTTCCGGGACCACTCGTCCAGCAGCAGGTAGAGGTAAAGGTACTGCCCCTTCTGGTGGGTCATCAGGTAGCTGATGTCCCAGCACCAACGTTGGTTGGGGCCAGTGAGTTCCTTCCGGACAGGCGGCTTCGAATGGCCGTTGTGGCCGCGCCAAGCACCGCGAGCCGTCATGAGGCCCTCCTTTCTGAGGACTCGGTAGACCGTCGAGAAAGAGGCCTGAAACAGGCCCTTGTCTGCGGCGGTCACGGCCAGGATGCGATGGGACAGATCGGCGTACTGCTCGTCCTTGGCCATCGCCAGGATCTGTGAGGTTTCTTCCGGCAGGAGCTTGTGAAGGGGTTCCGTGGGACCAGGCCTGCGATCATGGAGACCCCGCCCGAGTCGGACCCTCTGCTGCCAGCGGACGATGCGGCGGTACTGGATCATAAGGATCGAGCACGAGCGCCGCACCGACACGCCGTTTTGCAGGGAGGAATCGATCACCGTGAGGATCTCCAGTTTGGTCTCAGCCTTGAGCCTTTGAGCGGCTATCGTCCCGACGAAACCCCATTGGTTTTTTTTCGCAGGAGGGTCAGTTCGACCGCCATGTCGGCGAGGGCTCGTTCCTTTTCCGACAGCTCCTGTTTGAGGGCCTCGCATTCAGCCGAGGGCACCATCTCGGCCTTCCTGCCGGGTTTGGCGCTTAGCCGCACCAGTGCGCCCTCCTTCACCTGTTGGCGGATGCGGGCCAGATCGGTTGCGAAGAGACCTTCCCGGCGCAGCAGCTCGCCGACGGATTTGTCGGTGGACTGCGCCTCCAGGTAGATCTGGAATTTCTTCTCGGCGCTGAGGAAGCGGCGTTTCTTCGGGCCCGATTCGGGCGTGTCGGACGGATGGTCGTTGGTCATGTCGTGGGTGGGTGTTGTGACCGCCTCAGGCGGGGGGATGGTTCCGGTCGCCCTCCGGGCTCCCTTCACCATCCCCCCGCCTGCCACCTCGCAGCGTATTGGATTCCACTTGTCAGGTCACGGACTCAGCAACGGCGCG
>CAZWQT010000162.1:0-1540 GCA_964635945.1 uncultured Akkermansia sp.
CCGGCGGCGACACCGGTGGCGAGGCGGGTGATTTTCACGCCGAGGGCGGAGAGTTCCTTGGCCAAGAATAAGGCGGTGGTTTCACCCCGGGCGTCGGTCCCAAATCCAAGGATGACTTCGGTCACCTGGTTTTGTTTCGTCCGCTTGAGGAGTCCGGGAATTTTCAGCTCGTCCGGTCCGATCCCATCCAAAGGAGAAAGGAGACCGCCGAGGACGTGGTAACGGCCTTTGAAGGCACCGGAGCGCTCGAAGTTGAGGACATCGGGCGCGTGCTCGACGACGCAGAGCAAGGTGGAGATCCGGTTTTTATCTCGGCAGATCTCGCAAAGCCCCTCTTCACTAAAAAAGCCGCATTCCGGGCAGGCTTTGACCTGGGCCTTGGCCTCTTGCACCGCGTGGGCGAGGTCCTCCGAGGCGCCGGGCGGGGCGGCGAGAAGGTGGAGGGCGAGACGTTCGGCAGAGCGGGGGCCGATACCCGGAAGTTTCCGCAGGGCGGCGACGAGGCGGAGGGCGGCGGGAGGGTAGTCGGCCATCCGGGGCGGTCCGGATCAGCCCTGGTCGACGATCCGGGCGTCGAACTCCTTCAGCGCGGCCTTGATGGCGGGATCGTTGAGAAAGGTCTCTTTGCTGGAAGCGGTGGAGGTGGCGGGAGCGGGGGCCGGACCCTTGGCAAAAGGCGTGCGGGCGGCGGAGGGGGCCGGGACGGCGGCAGGTTTGGGTGCGGCAACAGGCGCGGGAGCGGGGCGTGAGGCGGCGGCTTCGGCGCGGGTCTCAGCGCCCGGCACGGCCAGCTTTTTCAAAATGGCTTCGAGGCTGACTCGTTCACGCTGCTCACAGAGGCGGAGGACGAGGATCTCCAGGGCCACATCCTTGGCGAGGGAGTAGCGGAGTTGACCCTCGGATTCGAGGAGCTGTTCGAGCAACGAGAGGAGGTGGGACTTGTCGGGCGGATCGCCGAGAGACTGGAGGGCCTGTTTCTCCGCCTTGCCGAGTTCCGCCTCGGCCTCGGCGGGAGCGATCTGCAGGAGGAGAAGGTTGCGGAAGTGGCGGGCGAGGTCATGGGCGACGCGGAGGGGATCGCGGTGGCGTGCCTTGAACTCGTGGATTTTGGCGATGGCACCCTCGGAATCGCCCGCGAGGATGGCGGAGGCCAGGGCGCGGGTCTCAATGGGGCCGGCCAGGCCGAAGACTTCCAGGACGTGATCGAGGGTGATGGATTTGCCGGCAAAGCTAACGAGTTGTTCAAGGGCGGACTCGGCGTCGCGGAGGCCGCCCTCGGCCTGGCGGGCGATGAGAACGAGAGCTTCGTCGGTGATTTTGATCTTTTCGGCGTCGGCGATTTTGCGGAGGTGGGCGGCGACGACGGGGTCGGGAATACGGCGGAGGTCGAATCGCTGGCATCGCGAAAGGATGGTGGCAGGAAGTTTTTGGACCTCGGTGGTGGCGAAGATGAACTTCACGTGGGCGGGTGGCTCCTCCAGCGTTTTGAGGAGGGCATTGAAGGCCTCGCCGGTGAGCATGTGAACCTCGTCGATGATGT
>CAZWQT010000163.1:0-1540 GCA_964635945.1 uncultured Akkermansia sp.
GCCATGCGGGTGAGGGGGATGCCGGTCCATTTGGAGATGACGTTCTTCACGTCCTCCTCATCGACGTCGACGATGATCTCGTCCCGTTTCTTGCGCCAGGCGTTGAGGTCGGCTTCCAGCTTGGCGGAGGCCTCCTTCTCTTTGTCGCGCAGGCCGGCCGCTTTTTCAAAGTCTTGGGCCTTGATCGCGGCCTCCTTTTCGGCGCGGATCGTTTCAATCTCCCCCTCGGCGGCCTTGAATTCAGGCGGGCGGATGCTGGCGGCAATCCGGCAGCGGGAGCCGGCCTCGTCCATCACGTCGATGGCTTTGTCGGGCAGGTAACGGCCGGTGATGTAGCGTTCGCTGAGCCGGACGGCGGAGGCGAGGGCTTCATCGGAGATCTTGGCGTGGTGGTGCTCCTCGTACTTGGGGCGGAGACCGCGGAGAATGGCGATGGCTTCGTCGATGGAGGGGGCATCGACCCGGACGGTCTGGAAGCGGCGCTCGAGGGCGGCGTCCTTCTCGATGTACTTGCGGTATTCGTTCATCGTGGTGGCGCCGATGCACTGCAGCTCCCCGCGGGAGAGGGCGGGCTTGATGATGTTGGAAGCGTCCATGGCCCCTTCGGCCGAGCCGGCGCCGACCAGGGTGTGAAGCTCGTCGATAAAGAGGATGACACTCTTAAGCTTGCGGATCTCCTCCATGACCGCCTTGATGCGCTCCTCGAACTGGCCGCGGTATTTGGTGCCGGCGACCATGAGGGCGAGGTCGAGGGTGATGACCTTCTTGTCGCGGAGGATTTCCGGAACGTTGCCGGAGGCGATCTCTTGGGCGAGGCCCTCGACGATGGCGGTTTTGCCGACGCCGGCCTCGCCGATGAGGACGGGGTTGTTCTTGGTGCGGCGGCAAAGGATCTGCACGACTCGCTCGATCTCGTTCTTTCGGCCGATGACGGGATCCATCTCCCCCTTGCGGGCGAGTTCGGTGAGGTCGCGGCCAAAGGCCTTGAGGGCGGGAGTTTTGACATCCTTGCGGGCGGGGCCGGAACCTCCGCCGGCGCCGGCAGGTTCCGGTCCGGGCTGCCCGGGCTCTTCGCCCCCGGCGGCCGCAGCTTCGGCGCCTTCCTCGAAGTTCGGATCCAGTTCCTTGAGGACTTCCTGCCGGGCGCGTTCGATATCGACTTCCAGGGATTTCAGGACGCGGGCGGCGACTCCGTCCCCCTCGCGCAACAGTCCGAGAAGGATGTGTTCCGTGCCGACGTAGGAGTGGTGAAGGGCCTTGGCCTCCTTCGAGGCGAGGGCGAGAACCTTTTTCACCCGCGGCGTGTAGGGAATGTTGCCGGTGACCTTGGTGTCCGGTCCGGTGCCGACCTGTTTCTCCACCTCCATCCGGACCGTCTCCAGATCGAGGCCCATTTTTTGAAGAACATTAACGGCAACGCCCTGTCCTAACTTAATGAGGCCCAACAAGATATGCTCCGTGCCGACGTAGTTGTGGTTGAATCGATCGGCCTCCTTGCGGGCCAGCGCGAGAACCTGCTGGGCGCGAGGAGTGAAGTTGT
>CAZWQT010000164.1:0-1523 GCA_964635945.1 uncultured Akkermansia sp.
AGCTTGTTGCGCAGATCGTCGTCGTGCTCCTTCTCGGAGAAGGGAATTTTATACTTCGCCAGGGAAGCCATCACGCGGTCGCGGGGAAACATCGCGCTCCCCTGCACCACGGTGGCCGGAGCCACCGCGTTGACCCGCACGATCGGGGAAAACTCGATGGATAACTCCCGCACCAGGTGATTCGCCGCCGCCTTGCTGGTGTCGTAGGCGAGACTCCCCTTCTTGGCCACCACCGCATTCACACTGGTCGTCAAAACCAGCGAGGCCGGCAGGCTCTGCTCCTTCCAGATCCGGTAAGCCTCATCCGCGACGATGTAAGACCCCGTCACGTTGATGGCGTAAGTCTGGGCCCACTTCTCGTCGGGAATCCGGCCGTTCAGGTCGGGGGAGACAAAAATCCCGGCGGTCACCACCACTCCGTCGACCCCGCCGTAGGCGTAAGTCACCTCCTCCAGCATCGCCCGGACGCTGGCCCGGTCGGTGATGTTGGCGGAAAGGCCGATCGCCGGGCCGCAACCGGAAATCCCGGTGCCCGCCACGCCAATCCCCTCGCCCAGCTTCTGCACGAGGGCATCGGCCGTCTCCTTGGCCGCCTTCTCGTTCATGTCCACCGAGACGATGGCGGCGCCTTCCCGGGCCAGCCGCTGGGCGGTCTCCTTGCCGATCCCGCTGCCCGCACCCACCACGGCGATCACCTGCCGGGCAAGTTCCTGTTCCGGCGGCATCCGCTTCAACTTGGCCTCCTCCAGCGACCAGTACTCGATGTCAAAGGCCTCCTGGGCGGGAAGGTTGATGTACCCCCCCAACGCCTCGGCCCCGCGCATCACCTCCACGGCACAGTTGTAAAACTCGGCCGTGACCCGCGACTCACTCTTGGACTTGCCCCAGGCCACCATGCCAAGGCCCGGAATCAGGACCACCGTCGGGTTGGGATCGCGCATCGCCGGGGAGTCGGGATGACGGTGCTTCATGTAGTAGGCTTCGTAGTCCTTCCGGTAGTTGGAGAGGCCGAATTCCAGCATCTGCTTCAACAGGGCCAGATCCCCCTTGGCCGGATCCCACGGCACGTAAAGCGGCTTGATCTTGGTGCGCAGGAAATGATCCGGGCAGGAGGTGCCCAGCTCCGCCAGCCTTGCCGCGTCCTGGCTGTTGACGAAGCGCAGGATGGTCGCGTCCTCCTGCACCGTCCCGATCATCCTTTGGCAGGCGGAAACCCGGCCCCGCAGCCAGGGCAGGATGCCCAACCAGAGGGCGCGGCGCTCTTTGTCCCCCGGGGTCGTGAACTTCGATCCTCCGAACGTCTTTTCGCCCTTGTCCTTCTTGGCGATCGCCGCGGCCGCCCGCCCCACCAGGTCCAGCGTCAGCTCATAGCACTTCTTGTCGTCATCATGCCAGTTGATCAACCCGTGCTGGCCCATGATCGCGCCCTTGGCCTTGGGATGATCGGCGCAGAGTTTCTCCAGTTTTAGGCCGAGGTCAAAGCCGGGGCGTTGCCAGTCGGTCCAGATCACCTCATCCCCGTA
>CAZWQT010000165.1:0-1509 GCA_964635945.1 uncultured Akkermansia sp.
AGGCCGAACTGGTCCTGCAAATCCATGAGAAGATTGACGATCTGGGCTTGGACGGAGACGTCGAGGGCGCTGACCGGCTCGTCGCAGATGATGAACTCCGGTTCCACGGCGAGGGCGCGGGCGATGCCGATGCGTTGGCGTTGGCCGCCGCTGAACTCGTGGGGGAAGCGCCGGGCGTGGGAGGGGTCGAGCCCGACCAGCTTGAGCAGTTCCGCCACGCGGGCCGAGCGGTCGGAAGCGGACATCTGCAGGAAATGGATTTCGAGGGGCTCGGCCAGGATGGTGCCGATGCGGAGGCGGGGGTTGAGTGAGTTGTAAGGGTCCTGAAAGACCATCTGGATCTTCTTGCGGTAGGGGCGCAGGGCGGAGCCGTCCAGGGAGGTGATTTCATGTCCGTCGTAGGAGGCAGAGCCGGAGGTGGGATCCTGGAGACGGACGAGAACCCGGCCGAGGGTGGTTTTGCCCGAGCCGCTTTCTCCCACGAGACCGAGGGTGGAGCCTTTGGCGATCTGGAGAGAGACGTCATCGAGGGCTTTGACCACGCCGGTCTGGCGTTGAAGCAGGCCGGACTTTACAGGGAAGTGAACGGACAGATTACGGATGGAGACGAGGGGGTTAGTCACGGGATTCAGGGGTTGGAGGTTAGGTAGGGCGGCCTTGATAAGGCCGCCTCGATCAAACTACAGGCAAGGGATTCCAATGCAGTCGGGCTCATCGAGCCCGCCCCACCTAGGTGATAAGAGGAGATTTTCATCGTGCGGCGAGGGCGGCGCGGTCGATCGAGGCGAGGCGCTGTTTGTTTTGACCGAGCCGGGGGATGCAGTCCAGCAGGGCCTTGGTGTAGGGGTGTTGGGGGGCACGGAGGATCTCTTTCACGGGGCCTTGTTCGACGAGTTTTCCGTCCAGCATGACGAGGACGCGGTCGGCGAAGTTGGCGACGATGCCGAAGTTGTGGGTGATGAGCAGGACGGACATGCCGAACTGTTTCCGGAGGTCGCGGAGGAGGTCGAGGATCTGGGCCTGGATGGTGACGTCCAACGCGGTGGTGGGCTCGTCGGCAACGAGAAGGCGGGGTTTGCAGGCGAGGGCCATGGCGATCATGGCGCGTTGCTGCATACCGCCGGAGAGTTGGTGGGGATAGTCCGAGGCGCGTTTTTCGGGGTCGCGGATGCCGACGAGCTGGAGGAGGCGGGCGACTTCGGCGTTGAAGTCGGGAAGGCCGGGCTGGTGGAGCTGGAGGGCCTCACGGATCTGGAAGCCGACGGAAAAGACGGGGTTCAAGGAGGTGGAGGGCTCCTGGAAGATATAAGCGAGTTTGCCGCCCCGGGCCTCGCGGAGGGTGCTCTGGGAGCAGGAAAGAAGATCGGTGCCGTCCTCCCACTTGGCGGTGCCGGAGATGGAACAGGCCGGAGGAGGCGGGGTGAGGCGGGCGAGGGCGAGGGCGGCGGTGGTTTTGCCCGAACCGCTTTCGCCGACCACGGCGACGGTTTCGCCGGGATCGATGGAGAA